>JAXGUU010000351.1:0-4223 GCA_040774145.1 Anaerolineae bacterium | reverse complement strand
TCGCGGAGCAGATCGCCGCGATTGAGGCTGGAGATCGACCTCCGGTACTGCGAGTGGGCAATCTCGACCCGTACCGCGACTACCTAGACGTTCGCGATGCGGTTCTCGGCCTCGTGTCGCTGTGGCGCGAGGGCCGGTCAGGCGAGGTCTACAACCTGTGCAGCGGCGTGCCGGTTCAGGTACGTGCGGTGGTCGAACAGCTTGTCTCGCTGTCGGAGGTCGATATCGAGATCCTGCCCGATCCGGAGCGTCAGCGCCCGTCCGATATTCCTTTCTGTGCCGGCAATCCGCGGCGCGTGCTGCAGGCGACGAGTTGGCGACCGGTGCATGATCTGGCGGCTTCTCTGGCCGACACGCTTGCCTGGTGGCGGGCGCGACGCGGCCTTCACTAACCCTGCCGGCAGCCCCCGGGTCTCTGTCCGTTCTCAACCGGCTCCTCCGGTAGCCAGTCGAGATGATACGGCGCGACAAAGGAAGCCATGCCGTAGGCCTGAGCGCGTCGCTTGGCGCGCTCACGCAGTTCCTGATCCTCCGGCGGTGCGTAGTCAAGCGCGAAGACGGGTATGTGATCTGAAGCCTGGCGCAGGCGAACGACCGTAGCACCCGTCCATGCCAAGTCCGCGCCCTCCCACGCTGCGTAACCTCGCCCGTCGTAGTGCGTCGAGAAAGCCTCGAAGAGCACCCCATCCGCTACTGCGAGGACGGTCTCCAGGATCGAGAAGCCACGGTTGACCACGATCGTCGTCGTGGGATAGGCATCCCGCATACGCGCGAGCAGCTCAACGACGCCAGGTCGGGTGTGGGGCGCGTGATCCTGAATGTCCACCGTGTCCAGGAAGAGCCCCGCAAAGCCGTGGGCGAGCAGCTCGGGGATGGCCGACGAGAGCAGGTGCTCCTGCCACGCCGTATATCGACAATCCACAAGGAGCGTTCCCCACTGGGCGTTGCGTAGCGGAGCGTTGCTTACCGGATCGCGGATCACCCACGGTGTGTCAACCTCCGTGCTCGGCGCCTCGCCGATTGAGAGATAGGCCAGCGCGCCGGTCCCCTGGGTGCCGAGCCACGCAATCTCCTGAGGCGTGTAGGCTGCCGCCTGGAGGATAGCGAGGTCATAGGTGGCCAGTTGCGGCAGCCGGCCCCATCCGTAGTAGCATGCGTAGCGGGTGACTTCGTGTAGGTTCATCGGCCCCTTATCGTTCTCCCAGACCTGGCCGAAGTATACTCCCGGTCGGGCCATTGACGAGCCATTGCCAGGCTTCATCTCCCGACCTCCTAACTAGAATATGCCTTGATCTTGTATTGCGGCTTGATTATGGTTATAATGCGGGCCATGGAGGTACATTAAGATGGTGAATAGCTGGTTTCACGTGGCCGACCGTGGGGTGCGGATCGCAGCACGCAGCTTGATGGCCGCTCTGTTCGTGCTGACCTCCGCATCCGTGGCACCGGGCTTGGTGATCGCGTCCTCAATGGATCAGCCGACAACACAGGCCGTCACTCAAGATTATCAGGTCTTTGTGCCCTACATACAGCGCAGCCGAGCTACACCCTCTCCGACCCCTTCACCCACACAACCGACGCCCGACGATGCATGGACATCGGTCGCAAGCTGGGTCTACCAACTGACGAACTACCGCAACGGCAGACTGGATGAAATCGCGGCGACGGCGTTTGACCTGGCGGTCATCGACCTAGCGCGTGACGGCAGGAGCGACTTCTTCACCCGCAGTGAGATCGCGGCGTTGCAGGCGACCGGTAAGATCGCGCTGGCCTACTTCGAGATCGGTGCGATCGAGAGTTACCGTCCGGAGTGGGATGACGTGCCCGACGAACTGAAGTTGGGTGCTGTGTCCGGATGGCCCTCAGAGCAGTACGTGGCTTACTGGGATGCTCGCTGGTGGCCGATCGTGCAGGGCCGCGTCGATCAGGCCTTGGCGGCGGGCTTCGATGGTGCCTACCTGGACATGATCGTGACCTATGAGGAGATCCCGGCGGATGCGGCCGGGACGAACCGCAGCGATCTGGCACGTAAGATGGTGGATCTGATCGCACGGCTATCGGCCTATGCCAAGGCGCGTAACCCCGACTTCAAGGTCGTGCCGCAGAACTCGCCGGAGTTGCACGCCTACGCCGGGTATCTCGAGGCGATCGACGGTCTGGGGATGGAGGAGCTTTACTTCCTGGCGACCGATCGTCCGTGTACGCGGAGTTGGTGCTTGGAAAACCGGCGGAACGCGAGCACGGTCGCGGAGGCGGGTAAGCTGCTGCTGACGGTTGACTACGCCACGCTACAGGAGAACATCGACAGCGCCTACCAACAGTCGTTGGCGGCGGGCTTTGTGCCTTACGTCAGTGTGGTGTCTCTCAACGTCGTGCGATTGAATATCGGATGGGATCCGCTTCCGACACCTTCGCCCACAGTAGCCGCGACCGCCTCACCGACACCCTCACCCACGACCACTGCGGCCGCCACACCCACGCTGTCCGCCACAGCTACGCCGACACCTTCACCCACGACGACTGCGACTGCCACACCCACGCCGTCCGCCACCCCGACGGACACACCAACCGCGACCCCGCCCGTGAGTGACGGTGGTTGGGAGTCGGTGAACAGCTGGGTCTATCAGCTGACGGGTTACCGAGACGGCAAGCTGGACGAAATCGCGGCGACGGCATTCGACTTGGCTGTGATTGACCTAGCCCGCGATGGGAGGACCGGGTACTTCACACGCAGCGACATCGCGGCGCTGCAGGCGACCGGCAAGGTCGCCCTGGCCTACTTCGAGATCGGCGCGATTGAGGACTATTGCCCCGAATGGGACGATGTGCCGGATGAGCTCAAGCTCGGGCCGGTCTCCGGATGGCCCGGCGAGCAGTACGTCGCCTACTGGGACGCTCGGTGGTGGCCGATCGTGCAGGGGCGGGTGGATCAGGCGCTGGCGGCGGGCTTCGACGGCGCCTATCTGGACATGATTGTGACCTATGAGGAGATCCCGGCAGATGCGGCAGGGACCAACCGCGCTGATCTGGCGCGCAAGATGGTCGATCTGATCGCGCGGTTATCGACGTATGCCAAGGCGCAGAACCCCAACTTCAGAGTCGTCCCGCAGAACTCGCCGGAGTTGTACACCTATGCCGGATACCTCGGCGCCGTCGACGGGCTGGGGATGGAGGAGCTCTACTTTCTGGCGACTGACGTTGCCTGTACGCAGAGCTGGTGCAGTGATAATCGCCGGAGCGCGGCTGCCGTCGCGGCAGCGGGTAAATTGGTGCTGACGGTCGATTATGCTAACATCCAGGCCAATATCGACAGTGCCTACGAGCAGTCGCTGGCAGCGGGCTTCGTGCCCTACGTCAGCGTCCGCGCACTAAACGTCGTTCGCATCAATCAGGGCTGGGAACCGTAGGCTAGCCGGCACCTGAACGGCAAGGGATTGGTGCTGATCGCGTGACTTAGCCTGCCGAGACGAGGGAATCGCTCCTCGTCTCGGCAGAAGGCTGAAGGAGCCGGCGATGCTCAGACCTGCAAGTCGACTGCGGTGGCCGATCCTGGCTGTTGTCCTTCTTCTGACGCTGTCGCCGGCACGCGATGTGGCCCTGGCGCAGGTGCCGGTCGATGAAGGCGGGGGCATCATCGAGCCGCCACGTTCCGAGATCTCCGAAGCGGAACGGGCCGAGATCTGGGCCGCTGTCCACGACAATCTCGCGATGCTCGAGGCGTCGGGACAGATGTTTCCGTCCAGCGCCCAGGCTGTGACCTTTCAGTGGCCCCTGCGCGCCGCGTCGCACCTGACGGACTACGGCTACCACGGCGTCTCAGGCTTCGTCGATCACAACCCGGCTGTGGGGGCGCTGCGCGACTACACCTGTGGCACCCGTACCTACGATCTCTCCAGCGGCTACAACCACCAGGGCACCGACTTCTTCATCTATCCCTTTCCGTGGCTCAAGATGGATCGTGTGGAGGTCGAAGTGGTCGCCGCAGCGCCGGGGATCCTGGCCTTCAAGCGCGATGGGCAGTACGACCGCCAGTGTGCGATGACCGGTGCGTTGTCGAATGCTGTGGTGATCCGCCATTCCGATGGCACCCTGGCCCACTATCTGCATATGAAGGAGGGCTCAGTGACGCCCAAGCCTGTGGGTGCCGCGATTGCCGCGGGGGAGGTGCTGGGCATCGTCGGGAGCTCGGGGAGCTCGACCGGACCCCACCTCCATTTCGAGGT
>JAXGUU010000350.1:0-4277 GCA_040774145.1 Anaerolineae bacterium | reverse complement strand
GTTTGGCCAGGGGGTGGCGGTCCCGCCACAGGACGCCTTCCACATCGTCATCGGCCATAGCCCCAACTTCAGCCTGGGTCCGGTCGAAGCCGATCTCCTGATCGCCGGGCACACCCATGGCGGGCAGGTTCGCCTGCCCCTGATCGGCCCGTTGCTCAACCTATCGCGCGTGCCGCGTGGCTGGATTGCGGGCGCAACAACGCTGGCGCATGGCGGAACACTCGTCGTCTCCCGCGGCATCGGCATGGAGCGCGCCAACGCCCCACGAATGCGTTTCCTCTGCCGCCCGGAGCTGGTGGTGATCGACCTGGTGCCATCGCAGTGAACGAGAAAGCGATCAAGCGAGAAAGTGAAAAGAGGGTGGAGCAGACAGGTAGTTGGGTGACAGACGATACTCTGAGATGGAATCTACATCCCCGCCTCATCTGCCTTTTCGCCTTTTCGCCTTCTCGCCTTTTCGCCTTTTCGCCTTTTCGCCTTTTCGCTTTCTCGCTTGATCGCCTTTTCGCTTGATCGCTTTCTCGCTTTATCGAAACTCTCGAAGTCCACATTACCGAGCGACTGATGCAGATCCGGATCGAAGGCGCGAACGAGCATAACCTGAAGGACGTCAACGTCGAGATCGGCGATGGGCTGACCGTCGTGACCGGGGTCTCGGGGTCGGGGAAGACGTCCCTGGTCTTCGATACGCTGTACCACGAGGCGCGCCGGCGCTTCCAGGAGGTTTTCTCGCTGGGCGAGCGGCTCACGCCAGCGGACGTGCGCGCCGTGACCGGTGTGGGACCGGCGGTCGCCGTGGGCCAGAACCTCCTCAACCGCAATCCAGGATCGACGCTGGCGACGGCGTCGGGCCTTCACCCCTTCCTGCGCCTGCTCTACACCCACTTCGGCGAGCGCACCTGTGCGGAGTGCAGAACGCCCGTCTCGGTCAACACCGAGGACGAGATCCTCGAACGGCTGGCCGCACTATCGGCTGCCGGCCCGCTCACGATCGTGGCGCCCCTCCTGAGACAGGCGCAGGGCAGCCACCGGACACTTCTGGCAATGCTTGGCGAGACCTTCGGAACGGACGCTGTCCGGGTGGATGGCGCAACCCTGGCCGACAGGTTGATGCCCGGGGCCATGCCCACGTTGGAGGTCGAGCAGCCTCACGACATCGACGTTGTGATTGCCCGATTGGGTTCAAATACCTCGGCAGCCGATGTGCGGGGCGCGCTGGGCACCGTCTGGGCCCTCGGGGCCAATGCCGTATCCGCGATCCAGGACGGGAACACCCTGACGCTCTCGCGTGCGCCCGTCTGCATCCGCTGCGGCACCTGGTTTGGCGACCTGTCCCCGGTCCTGTTCCACCAACCCTGCCCTACCTGCGACGGAAAGGGCTGCGAGACGTGTGGCGGCACGGGGCTTCATCCCGCAGCACTGGCGGTACGTTGGCAAGGGCTTCGCCTGCCCGAGCTATTGTCGGAACCGGTGCTGGAGGTTCAGCGACGCTTTACCACTGCGGCAATGCCCTCAACCGCCGCACGGCTCAAGGCAGAGATCGCGCGGCGGCTGGAAGCCCTGGTGCGCGTTGGGCTGGGCTATGTCGCGCTCGACCGGCCCTCGCCCACCCTCTCGCGGGGCGAGTCGCAGCGCGTCCGGCTGGCGGTCGCGCTGACCAGCTGCCTCGAGGACATCGTGCACGTGCTCGACGAGCCGACCATCGGACAACATCCCGCCGATGTGGCCCGCCTGCTGCCTGCCTTCCGGGACCTCGGCGGGCCCGTGATCTACGTCGAACACGACCGGGTCGCAGCCGCCGTGGCGGACCACGTGCTCGACCTGGGGCCGGGCGCGGGACCCTACGGCGGGCAGGTCACCTACGCGGGAACGCCAGCGGGCCTCTGGGAGGCAGACACACCGACGGGCCGCTACTTCAGCCTGCGGGAGCGGGTGGTCACCCCCGAGCATCGCTCAGCGCCACAGACGTTCCTGACGTTGCGCCGCGCCAATCTGCGCAACCTGCGCGCGGTGGATGTGACCATCCCCGTCGAGCGGCTCACTGTCGTCACCGGCGTATCGGGTTCCGGCAAGAGCACGCTCGTCGAGGACGTTCTGGCTGCGTCGCTCGAGAAACAGACGCCTGTGGGCTGCGAAGCGGTCGAAGGGCCACCGCTCACCGGCATTATGGTCGACCAGAGCCCAATCGGGCGCAACCCGCGCTCCAACCCGGCGACCTACACCAAGCTTGCCGACATCGTGCGCGACCTCTTCGCCGAGGCAACAGGGCTATCGGCGTCGCATTTCTCGTTCAACAGGCCTGAAGGCGCTTGCCCGGCATGCCAGGGCCTTGGGGCGGTCGAAGTGGCAATGCGCTACCTCCCTTCGACGTGGATCCCATGTGCGGCGTGCGGGGGGAAACGCTTCAGCGACGAGGTCCTGGCTGCAACGGTGCCCTTTGAGGGCGATGCCCTATCCATCGCCGACGTCTACAGCCTCCCCATTGCCGAGGTCAGGCCGCTGATTCAGATGACGCCGCACCTCACTGCGAAGAGCAAACGGGCGGCCATGCAGATTCTGCAGGCGCTGGTGGATATTGGCCTGGGCTATCTCGCCCTGGGGCAGCCATCGCCGACGCTCTCAGGGGGCGAGGCGCAGCGCGTCAAGCTGGCCAAGTTCCTGGGCCAGCGTGGGCTGTCGAGCCAGGTGCTGATCCTGGACGAGCCGTCGACCGGCCTGCACCCTCAGGACGTCGCGGGGCTGCTGGTCGTGCTCGACCGTCTGGTGCGAAACAAAGCCACGGTCGTGGTCGTCGAGCACAACACCGACATCATCCGGGCAGCGGACTGGATCGTCGATCTGGGTCCCGGCGCCGGCCCCGAGGGAGGCGCGCTGCTCTATGCTGGGCCCCCGGAGCAACTCCTGGAGGTCGTAGGCTCGGCCACGGCACAGGCGCTGCGCGACGAGGCGCTGGTCACGCCGAACGGGGCTATACGTGCTCCGGTCCCATTCAGCGAGGCCGTCCGCGTTCGCGGCGCGACCGCCAACAACCTGCAACACGTCAGCGTCGATATCCCCAAGGGACAGCTCACCGTGGTCACTGGTGTATCGGGCTCGGGCAAATCGAGCCTGGTGGAGGATGTGCTGGAAGCCGAGGCCCGGCGGCGCTTCCTGGAGACCCTGTCAATGTACGAGCGGCAGGGGACGCAGGAAGGGGCGGGGGCCGACGTTGAGGCCATCACGGGCCTGGGCGTGACGGTCGCAGTGAGCAGCGGAGGGCGTGGCCACTTTGGGCAGCGCAACACCGTGGGCACGGCCACGGAACTCGCCCATCACCTGGCGGTGCTCTTCTCGTGGCTCGGAGAACGCGACTGCCCCGTCTGCGGCACCCCGCTCGTAAGGATCCCCCTGAGTCGCCGTGCAGCCGGACAAGCGCGCGGAGGCACGTGGCAGTGCCCTGAGTGTGCGACAACCTATCCGGTAGCAGCGCCGCGCCACTTCTCGCCGTCCACCTACGCGGCAGCCTGCACGACGTGCCACGGTCTGGGAACGCTCCGCGAGCCCAACCCCAGCAAGCTGATCGTGCACCCCGAGCTTCCCCTGTGCGGCGGCGCGATGCACTCACCGGGGTTCTTCCCCAAGGGATATCTCTGCCAGCCGATGAACGGCGGGTACGAAGCCGTGCAGGCGATGGCCAGGGTCCTGGGCTTCGATCCTGCCACGACGCCCTGGATCGATATGACGCCAGAAGCCCAGCACGCTTTCCTCTACGGCTACCCTGAGGAGCTGGAGATCGTCCACGAGAGCCGCAACGGCACGACACGCGTTCACCGAGGGCATTGCCCGGGTTTCTATGGCTGGGTGCGTGACTGGGACACGGGGGGCACGTATACCGACACGCGGGTCTGCCCGGCCTGCGGCGGCGCGCGGCTCCGGCCCGAGTACGCCTCGGTCAGGCTGGCGGGGTACACCTTTCACGCGATCAGCGAGACGCCATTGGCGCAGGTCGCCGGCGTCGTGCAGGACATCGACGCATCCACTATGGAGGGACGCGAGGGGCGCCACGTCGCTGCAACGGTCGCGGCAAGCCTTCAGACGGTCCGCCAGCGGCTGCATTTCCTCGTGACGGTGGGCCTTGGATATCTGCACCTCACCCGGGACACCACAACCCTGTCGGCAGGGGAGGCGCAGCGGGTGAAACTTGCCGGGCTCCTGGCAAGCGGCCTGACGTCGCTGACGGTCCTGGTCGATGAGCCAACGCGCGGGATGCACCCTGCGGAGGTCGAGGCTCTCACCCG
>JAXGUU010000349.1:0-4292 GCA_040774145.1 Anaerolineae bacterium | reverse complement strand
GGCATCCCGCCCAAGGGCTTTCCGCAGGCCTTGGGCGGTGGTCTGGCGGCGAGGGCGGCGGATCGAGGGCCTGCCGCGACCGACGCCCCGAGACGGGGCTACAAGCATGCTGTCGAGGGGGGGGCTGTAGGCGTGCTGGCGGGGGGCTAGAGGCTTGCGCCGCCGGTGAATATGCTTCTTGACATTGTGAGGGCGGACGCTATAATGTTTGAGCGATTTTCCCTATGGGAGAGGCGACTCCTAGCCGCGAACGCACAGAGGGCAGGTGCGTTGTGGGAGCAAGAAAGGGGTGAGGTGTGTGACGTTCGTCGTATCGGACGACAACGAGTCGTTTGACTCCCTGTTGCGTCGGTTCAAGAAGAAGGTCCAGCGGGACCGGATTCTATCCGAGATTCGGAAGCGACGGTATTTCGAGCAGCCGAGCATTGTCCGGAAGCGGAAGCGAGCGGCTAAGCTGCGCAAGAGCCGCCGCACGACGCTGAAGGATCGCCGACGACAGTACTAGGGACGGGAGCTGTATGGGTATCAGGACGCAACTTCGTGAGGACCTGCAGGATGCGATGCGGGCGCGGGACGGGCAGCGCAGATCTGCCCTGCGGATGGTTCTTACCGCGATTCAACTCGCCGAGGCCGAGAGCCCTCATGACTTGACCGACGATGAGATCGTCGATCTGGTTCAAAAAGAGGTGAGGCGCCGCGAGGAAGCGGTGGCGATGATGCGTCAGGCCGGGCGCGATGAGTTGGTCGCGGATGAGGAGGTCGAGCTCGAGATCCTGAGGGGGTATCTGCCGCCTCAGCTGAGTGAGGACGAGGTGCGTACGCTGGCTCAGGCGATCATCGCGGAGGTCGGAGCGACCTCACCGCGAGACCTGGGCCGGGTGATGGGCACCCTGATGCCGCGCGTCAAGGGACAGGCCGATGGGCGTGTCGTCAACCAGGTCGTGCGCGACTTGCTCTCAGTCTGACCACCGGTCTTCAGCAAGATGATGGTTGAGGGGGGCTCCTATATGGAGCCCCTCTTGTTCTATAGCGGGGAATGAGGAACATGCCACGTTCGCGAAGGAGCAGAGAGGCGCGCAGAGCGCGCCGGATGCGGGGCCTGCGCCAAGTCGGTTTCTGGCTGTGGCTTGTGGGGCTCCTCTCGCTCGCGCTGATCTACTCGGTGCCGGGGGAGTATGACCTGGTGATGGGTGATGTGGCACCGCAGAACATCCTCGCGCCCCGTGACCTGACCTATGTGAGCGAGATCCTGACCGGTCGCGCGGCGGAGGATGCTGCGCGCCGCGTGCCCGACGTCTATTCGGCCCCCGATCCGACGGTTGCGCGCCAGCAGTATACGCGTGCGCGTGCTGTGCTGACCTATTTACGTGCGGTGCGCGCCGACACCTTCGGCTCGGCGGCGCAGCGGAGCGAGGCGATTCGGGCGGTGCCCGAGCTGAGCGAGCTGTCGGATGAGGTGGTGCTGGCGATCCTGACGCTGCCCGACACGAGCTGGAGCCGTGTGCAGCTGGAGTTCCTCGATCTGTTGGACCAGGTGATGCGCCAGGAGGAGATCCGCGAGGCCGATGTGGCGCAGATCCGCGACCGGATTCCGACGCTGGTACCCCTGGACGTGGCGCAGGATGAGGCGGAGGTCGTGGAGTCGCTGGTGGGGAGCTTTGTGCGCCCGAACACGTTCCATGATGAGGCTGCGACGAAGGCCGCGCAGGAGGCTGCCCGAGAGGCTGTGGGGCAGGTGCTGCAAACGTACCGCAGCGGTCAGGTGATCGTCCGCGAGGGCACCCTGATCAGCGAGCTGGACCTGGAAGCGCTCTCGGAGTTCGGCCTCACCTCGGCGGCGGATGACGATCCCAATGTGGCGATGGCGGCGCTGTTGGCGGCGATCGCGGTAACGGCAGCGGGGCTATTTGTGGCGCGGCATCAGCCGGAGGCGCTGGACGCGGGGAAGCACGAGCTGATCATAGCGCTGATTATGACGCTCTTTGTGGCGATCGGTTGGATGCTGCTGCGTTCGGGCGACCTGCTGCCGCTGCTCTTCCCCGCCGCGGGCGCGGCGATGCTGCTGGCGACGACGGTGGGCACGGCCCCCGCGGCAGCGTGCACGCTGCTGCTGGCGCTTGTGAGCGGATGGATCTCGGCGCGGTCGCTGGAGATGGCCACGATGGTGACCTTGGGCGGGCTGTTCGCTGTGCTGACGCTGCCGCGTTACGAACAGACGGGGCCGCTGTTCCGGTCGGGACTGGTCGCCGGTGTGGTGCAGGCCCTGATCGTGCTGGTCTTCTCGGTCGACGAGTTGGCGCTGACGCCGACCCACTTGATCCTGCAGCTGGCGATGTGCATCCTGGGCGGCCTTATCTCGGGCGGTCTGACCGTGGGGGGGCTCTTCGTGCTCACGCCGCTCTTCGATCTGACGACGACGTTCCGCCTTGTGGAGCTGAGCCGGCCCAACCATCCGCTGCTCCAGCGGTTGCTGCGCGAGGCGCCGGCGACCTTCAACCACGTGATGACGGTGACGAGTTTGGCCGAGCAGGCGGCAGAGCGCATCGGGGCGAACGCGCTGTTGACGCGCGTGGGCGCCTACTACCACGATATCGGGAAGCTGGCGCGGCCCTTCTTCTTCGCCGAGAATCAGCAGGGGCTGAGCAACCCCCATGACCGCTTGGACCCCTATGCCAGCCTTGAGGTGCTGGCGGGACACGTGCGCGACGGGGTGGAGATGGCGAAGCAGTACCGCCTGCCGGCGCAGATCCGTGCCTTTATCCCGGAACACCATGGTACAATGCGAGTGAGCTTTCTGTACCATAAGGCGGTACAGGCGGCGGGTGGCGAGGCCGATCTGGTCGACGAGGCGCAGTTCCGTTACCCGGGTCCGATCCCACAGAGCCGGGAGACCTTGCTGGTGATGTTGGCCGACGGGTCGGAGGCTGCGACGCGGGCGCGCCGCCCGAGCACGCCTGAGGAGCTCGAGGAGGTGGTTGACTTCATCTTCGATCAGCGGATGAGGGACGGTCAGCTGGATGATGCGCCGATCACGATGGCGGAGCTAGCCGAGGTCAAGCGCACCTATGTCGATCTGTTGCGCGGCGCTTACCATCCGCGGGTTCAGTACCCCGAGCCGGCGAAACGAGTGGAGTCACAGGCTCAGTGGGAGGATGCACCATCACCGGAGCCGGCGGGCGAAGCGCCCGGTGGCGATGCGCCCAGCGGCGATGCGCCCAGCGGCGATGCGCCCGAGGGCGGTGCGGCTAGCACGGATACGTCGGGCGGCGATGGGCCGCACGATGGCACGGACGACCACGACGAGGGGGTCACCGTCGAGGAGCCGGTGGCACTTACGGAAGGAACGGTTACGGACGACTGAGCAAGGGACATCAGGTTGACGTTCAGGTCGAGGACCAGGTCGGCCCTGTGGATGTGGCACCTGTCCGGCGGGCGGCGCTCGCGACGTTGATGCGACAGCTGCCCGACGACGTGTGCGAGGTGGTCGTGGTGATCTCGGACGATGCCTCGCTGGAGGATCTGAACCGCCGGTTTCGGGGCGTGCCGCAGGCGACCGACGTACTGGCCTTCGCCGATGATACGCGGGGGCCGTTCTCGAGCGGCACGGCCGGCTATCCGCGTTATCTGGGCGATATTGTGATCTCGCTGGATCGGGCGCGAGTGCAGGCCGAGGAGGCGGGTGGCAGCCTGGAGGACGAGTTGCAGGTGCTGACGGTGCACGGAACGCTGCACCTGCTTGGCTATGACCACGCGGATCAACAGGAAAAGGAGCAGATGTGGGGGCATCAGAGCGACATTCTTCGCTTGCTGCAGGTCGATATCGCGCTGCCGGAGTGAGGTGCGCACCGGGGGCCGCGTCGCGACACCGCTTTGTGGCCAGCTTCCGCTTTGCCGCGGAGGGGCTGCGCTATGCTTTCGATACCCAGCCGAACTTCCGCGTCCACGTCGCGGCGACGGTGGTCGTCACCCTGTTGGGGCTATGGCTGGGCCTGCCGTGGCACTCGTGGGCCGCGCTGGCGCTGACGACCGGCGTTGTGCTGATCACGGAGGTCTTTAACACCGCGGCGGAGACCCTGGTCGATCTGGTGTCGCCGCAGTATCACCCGTTGGCCAAACAGGCCAAGGATCTGGCGGCGGCGGTGCTGATCGCGGCGTTGATCTCGGTGGTGGTGGGGCTGGCGGTGTTGGGGCCGGCGCTGTGGGCGCGACTGGGTTTGGGGGTGTAGCGGGATCGTCCCCTTCCTCCCCTTCTATGCGGGGCTGGGACGGGCCGGCGGACTAGGGGTAGAGCG
>JAXGUU010000348.1:0-4298 GCA_040774145.1 Anaerolineae bacterium | reverse complement strand
GGTGAGCGCGAGGAGAAGTACCGGCGGCTGGCGGAGAGCACCGCCGCGGTGCTGTGGGAGTATGACATCCTCCCGGATCGTTGGACCTACGTCGCACCCCAGGTCGAGGCCCTGTTGGGCTATACGCCTTCTGAGTGGACCGATCTGCAGTTCTGGGTGGATCACCTGCACCCCGAGGACCGTACTTGGGCCTCAAAGTACTGGGCCGCGTGTACCGCCCGTGGTGAAGCGCACACCTTCGAGTACCGCTTCCTGGCTAAAGACGGCACCGTCGTCTGGCTGCGCGATGTGGTGAGTGTGGAGATGCGCGGTGAGATCCCCATCAAGCTGCGCGGCTTCATGGTGGACCTCACCGAGAGCAAACAGGCGGAGGAGAGGCAGCAGCGCCAGCTGGAGGAGCTGACGCTGCTGCACGGGGTGGCGTCGGCGTGTGCAGCTGCGGGCGATGAGGATGAGCTTATCGTGCATCTCACCCGGCTGATCGGCGAGGCGCTCTATACCGATGACTTCGGATTCCTGTTGGCGGAGGAGGACGGGGTGTTGCACCCGCATCCGTCCTACCGCCAAGCGATCGGGAGGCCGACGGAGACGATCCGACCCGGTGAGGGCGTGGTGGGACAGGTGGTGACCGAGCAGCGGCCACGACGCGTGGAGGACGCTCGACTGGCGGACAGCTTCCTCGATGACTCGCCGACCTGCCGCTCGGAGTTGGCGGTGCCGGTCAGGCTAGGGGATCGGATCATCGGTGTGATCAACGCGGAGAGCCCCGAGGTGGGGCACTTCACGGACGACGACGAGCGGCTGCTCGTGACCATCGCCGATCAGGTCGCTATGGCGCTGGCGCGGCTGAGGCTGGCGGAGCAGACGCAGCGTCGCCTCACGGAACTCGAGGCCCTGCATCGCGCCAGCCGTGAGATCATGGCTGCGGGCGTGAATCCTGAGGTCGTCTATGCGAGCGTTCACCGCGTGGTGGAAAGCCTGATGCCCGCCGAGGCGTTCGTGATCGTGCTGCGGGATCCGGTGACGGGAGAGAACGAGGCCGTCTACGCCTATGATAAGGGGGGGCGCTGGCCTGTACAGCGCGCTCCTGGTGACGCGGGGTTGAGCGGCTATGTGATCAACCGGGGAGAGGCGGTGTTGCTCCACACGGCAAGCCAGCAGCAGCCCTTTAGGGTGGTGCACTACGGCACCTCTGAACAGGTGGAATCATCCCTCGCCGTACCCTTGCGGGTCAACGAGCGCCTTATCGGGATGATATCCGCGCAGTCCTATCGCCCATATGCCTACACGCGCCACGACATGATCTTATTGGAGACCTTGGCCAACCATGTGGCGGCAGGGCTGGAGAACATCCGCCTCTTCCACGAGACGCAGGAGCAGGTCCGGCGTGTCCAGGCGATCCTGGACAGCGTGCCGGAGGGCGTGATGTTGCTGGATGCGGAGGGGCATATCGTCCTCGCCGACGCGGTGGCTGCGCGCGAGATCGGGACCTTGGCGGGGGTCGATGATGACGAGGTCCTCGTCCGGTTGGGGGAGCGCCCGCTGGCGGAGCTGCTCACCTCGCCGCCCGAGGGGCTGTGGCACGAGGTCATGCTGGACGACCGTACCTTCGAGGTCATCGCGCGTCCCATCACGGGAGGACCTGAACCGGACTCCTACGTGATGGTGATCAGCGACGTGACCCACGAGCGGCAGGTGAGAAGCGAGCTCCAGCGCCACGAGCGCCTGGCGGCGGTGGGACAGCTTGCCGCCGGGATCGCCCACGACTTCAACAACATCCTCGCCGTGATCGCCCTCTATGCGCAGATGGATCTTCGCGCGCCTGACCTACCGGACCGTTTCCGCGCGCACCTGCAGACGATCTCCGAGCAATCCCAACATGCCGCCCGGCTGGTGCAGCAGATCCTCGATTTCGGGCGCCGGGCGATGTTGGAGCCCCGACCGATGGACCTGGTGCCCTTCCTGCAGGAGCAGCAGGCGTTGTTGGCGCGTACGCTGCCGGAGAGCGTGCGGATCGAGCTGGAGCTGGAGATAACCTCGGCTCTCGTGCTCGCGGACGTGACCCGCATGCAGCAGATGATCACGAACCTGGCGGTCAACGCGCGCGATGCCATGCCCGATGGGGGAAGGCTGACGTTCGCGTTGTCCGCGCTCACGCTCGAACGCCGGGGGACCGGGCCGCTACCTGAGATGGCACCGGGGGCATGGCTGAAGCTCGAGGTGCGGGACACGGGCTGCGGCATGGCCCCCGAGGTCCTGGCGCATCTCTTCGAGCCCTTCTACACGACCAAGGAGCCCGGCCAAGGGACGGGGCTGGGATTGGCGCAGGTCTACGGCATCGTCCGGCAGCACCACGGCCATATCGGTGTCGAGACCGAGGTAGGCGGGGGAACCGCGTTCGCGATCTACCTGCCGGCCTTGGAGGGTATGGCGCCTGCCGAGCAGCGCGCCGCGGCGCGCGGGTTCGTCCAAGGTCACGGTGAGATCATCCTGGTCGTGGAGGACAATGCCGGGGTGCGCGAGGCCGTGGCGGGTGCGCTTGAACTGCTCAACTACCGGACCCTCGAGGCCGAGGACGGGCGGGAGGCGCTGGCGATCCTAGCGCGACGGGGCGAGGAGATCGCGGTCGTGTTGAGCGACCTGGTGATGCCCGAGATGGGCGGGCAGGCGCTCTTTCACGCGATCGAGGCGCAAGGGTTGACGCTTCCCGTGATCTTCCTGAGCGGTCACCCGGTGCGCGACGACCTCCTCGACCTGCAGTCGCGTGGCCTCGTCGGTTGGCTGACAAAGCCGCCCGACATCGAATCCCTGGCCGAGATGCTCGCCCGGGCCCTCAGCCGGTCGAGCGAGGCCTAGCGGGCCAGGGTGACGATCGTCGGTCGGCGCCCGTAGAGGCTGATCTCGCGATCCTGCACCCAGCGCAGGTCCCACGCTTTGACCCACTCAGGCGCCCACGTGAGGATCACGGCCCTGCCGGTGGAGGACAGGACGCGCCTGATCTCGGCTCCGAGATCGGCGTAGAAAGCGGCGAGGTCGACTTCGATCTCCACCTTACGTCCCCACGGCGGATTGGTGACGACACCATCGATGCTGCCGCTCCGGATGGGCATGGCAGCAGCATCCCATCGCTGACAGGCGACCCGGACGCCGGCCTTGGCGACGTTGGCCTGAGCGGCTGTGAGGGCCTCCACATCGGTGTCGCCCCCGAGAGCGACCCCTCCTCGCTGGGTCGCTTCGATCAGCAGGGTGCCCGCGCCACAGCAGGGGTCGAGCACACGGTGACCGCGACCGATACCGGCGAGCCACGCCATCGCTGCGGCGACCGGGGGTCTCAACGACCCCGGCACGTGGTGCTGCTTGTAGGGCCGGTTCTGAAGCGGCGCGGCGCACAGGCGGACGCCCACCTGGGCGGTCTCGTGCTCGATGAAGAGGCGCACGTTGAGGTTGGCCTCGCGATCGTCGGCAGCGTAGGTCCAGCCGGGATGCGCCGCCGCGATCCCCGCCGCGCACGCCAGTTTGATCTCGTCGGTGGTGTAGTTGCGCGCGCCGACGAAGTTGGCCGTGACGGAGAAGGCCGGTACGGCAGGCACCGGGCGGAGCGTCCCGCAGATGCCGGCTGCGCGGTAGAGCGTGAGACGCGCAGCCAGCGTCCGCAGGGACTCCAGGGTCGTGCGCTCCGGGCCAAGGCCGAGCCAGGTACCCTCGTCAAGAAAGACGTCATCGACGGTGTGCAGGCCCAGGACGGGGCCTAAGGGGCCGGTGCACGTCGCCATCACGCGCCGGTAGCCGGTCGCGGTGACGCGCGTCTGAGGCAGCGTCGCTACCTCGGCGGCGCTGACGTCCTCCAGCCCACGGGTGGTAATGGCGAAAAGCAGCGTCATCCTCTGTCTCCTCAGCGTGCTGTGCCCGGACGCGGCGCCGATGGCCTTGCCCCGGTGTCGTCGCTCGTGGGGGGCGCCGGGGCGGGTGCGAGACCGCTTCGCACCGCGTCGCCGATGACGGCGCTCCGGATGTTGTTCTCGTAGGGTTGCTGCAGGATCTCGTGGCTCTCGAGCACCGCGCCATAGGCGGTGTCGGCGTTAGCGGAGTCGACGTGGACGTAGATGGTCCCACCGCGAGCCAGCGGTAGGTCCAGGAGGCTGTAGGTGTCGAGGTAGTAGAACTCATCTCAAAAATGGTAAACTAAGCTCAGACCACGCAGAGGAGTCTGAGCGATGGAACTTACGGATGAACAATGGGCAATTGTTGAGCCGCTGCTCCCCAAGGTGCCCCGCCGGGCTGACGGGCGCGGAAGACCC
>JAXGUU010000347.1:0-4303 GCA_040774145.1 Anaerolineae bacterium | reverse complement strand
GGACTCCGAAACCGAGGCGACCTCGGCCTCCTCAAAGGGACTGGGGATCTCCGGCTCATGAGCGACTTCGTCGGGCTCGGACATAACGATCTCCGACTGATAGGTCGGTGTCACCTCTGTCGCCTCAACTGCCTCCTCGGCAGGCGGCGTTATCACCATGAGCGTGTCGCCCTCAGGCAACGGCGGCGGAGCTTCGACCTCCGACGGCAGGGGAGGTGGCGAAACAGCCTCTGCCTCGGGCAGTGGCGGTGGGGTCAAGGGCGTCTCTTCTGAGGTCTGTTCCTCCTCAACCGGCTCGGACTCGTCAGACTCCAGACGTCGTGTCGCATAGATCGATTCTTCGTCCATATGCCTTTCCTTCCTTCGTTCAATGCCTTCTTTATGATCACGTCACTGTGGCTGTGCGAGCAACGACGCCGGCCCCTGCGGAGACCGCACGATCACCAAGCCACCAGACAACTTGACCGATTTACCCTATCTAGAGGAGTGCCAGGTAGAGGCCGAGATCGACGCCCATCTCCCTGAGCATGTCCAGCACCGGATCGCCCAGGAACCATCCGGCGACACCAATAGCACAACAACAGAGCAATAAGACCCCGAGGACAATGAGAATGATGACCCAAGGGCTCTTCTTCTTGGGTGCTGAGGACTCCGAGTAGGTCGCCGACTGTGAATCGTAGAATGGCTCTTGTGCCATAGTATCCCCCACTTCTCTGATGTCTGCTACAGATCAAGACGCCCGCGTCCTGTGCGCGTCGATGCGCTTGCGGCGCTCACGCACGATCAAGACAATGGCCGCACCCAACAAAAGGAACCAGACCACGACCAGATAGGGAAAGGCGATGGCCACAAAGCTCGTGACCGCCGAGACGACATCCTCCACCGTGCTGACCACAGGATTTGCAGTCCCCGCCGACATCGCCGTGACCACCGGGCGCGAGCCCGACTTAACCACGTGGACGGTCCCGGCGAGGATCACCCCACAGCCCAAGGCCAACGCCGGATGCATATTGATCGACGACTGCGTTGTCGCCGCGAATAGGATGGCCCCTGCGGTCGGCCTGACCAGCGTCTGCAGCACGTCGTTGACCGTGTCCACCGCCGGGATCTTGTCCGCAAGTTCCTCGACGGCAAGCAAGACGGCGAGCAGGGCGATGATCCACCAGCTCGTCAGCGCATTCCACGGCTCTCCCAACTCCACCAGGCCAGTGAACTTGGCCAGCACGGCCAGGGTCAGCATGGGAATGTAAGCATTCAGCCCGGCGGATGTGGATAGCCCAAAGGCCGATGCAAGATCCAGCAGGCCCTCAATCATCTCAGATCCCCTTCCTTACCTCATTATACGAAAGACGCTCTATTCCAGCAACCGCACGAATCCGGGGGTGCATCGTAGACGGCCCGGAGGGCCGAACCGCCCATCTGAGCACGAGCCAACAGCGACCCGCTCCATGCATAGAGTATACGCACAGAGCGCCACGAAGGTTGCGACCCGGATCCTTACCAGACGATCGGTGTCTGACCGTAGCGTGTCAGGTAAGCGTTGGCCTGGGAGAAGTGGCGACACCCAAGGAAACCGCGGTAGGCGGAGAGGGGGGAAGGGTGCGGGGCCTCCAAGATGAGGTGGGTGCGCCCATCAACGAGCGAGCGCTTCGCTGCAGCGAAGCGACCCCAAAGCACAAAGACAAGATGCTCCCGCCCTACGCTGAGCTCGGCGATGATCGCATCCGTGAGCCGTTCCCAGCCCAGGTCGCGATGGGATCCTGCCCGGCCTGCCTCCACCGTCAGGCTGGCGTTGAGCAGCAGCACCCCTTGCGCGGCCCAGCGGGTCAGATCGGTCGAGGCGGAGGATGACGTGCCGCCATAGACATCGTCGGCGACCTCACGGAGGATGTTACGCAGAGAGGGGGGCGAGGCGACCTCATCGGGCACGGAGAAGGCCAGCCCATCGGCCTGACCCGGACCATGGTAGGGGTCCTGTCCCACGATGACGACCCGGACCTCCTCAAAGGGCAAGAGGCGCAAGGCACGGAGGACAGACCCGGGGGCGGGATAGATCGTCTGCCGGGCGCGGAGCGCATCCACCCGCTGGAGCATCTCCCGGTGATAGCCGGCGCGCATCATCGGCACCGCCGCCGTCCAGGAGGGCAGGGCATCGGTCGGCACGTTGAGGTCCATAGCCCCATCATAGCACGCCCCAGTCAACAATAAAGCCATCCCGACCTCCTCAGGAGCCGGGGATCCCCCGATTGACGCGTATCTTGCGTGCTGTACAATCTGCGGAGGCGACGTCATGGCAAGCCGTGAGGACGCCAAGACCTTACGTGACACAAGGAGAACCGTGTGATCAAGCTTGCAGACCGAGTCAACCGCATCTCGCCCTCGATGACCTTCGCCATCTCAAGCAAGGCCAAGGCGCTCAAAGCGCAGGGGATCGACATATGCGATTTCAGCGTCGGCGAACCCGATTTCATCACACCCGAACACATCCGCGAGGCTGCCAAGGCGGCGCTGGACGCCGGCAAGACCAAGTACACCCCCACCGCGGGCCTGCCCGAGCTGCGGGAGGGCATCGCGGACAAACTGCGCACGCAGAACGCTCTGCCCTATACCGCAGAGCAGGTCCTCGTGACCGCCGGGGGCAAGCAAGCCCTCTACAACACGCTGTCGGTGCTGCTCGATCCGGGCGATGAGGCGCTGATCCCCACACCCGCCTGGGTCACCTACCCCGAAATCGTGAAGGTCAACGGAGCCGAACCTATACCACTGCCTACCGACGAGGGCACGGAGTTCAAGGTCACCGCTGCGCAGCTTGAGACTGCCATAACGCCGAGGACGCGCGTATTGATGCTCAACAGCCCCTCCAACCCCACCGGCGCAGTCTACACCCGCGAGGAGCTACGCGACCTCGCGGAGGTCGTGGTCGCCCACGGGATCGTCGTCGTCGCCGACGAGATCTACGAGAATCTCATCTACGGCGATGTGGAGCACGTCAGCCTCGGGAGCTTGGGGGAGGAGATCTTCGGCCTGACCGTGACGTGCAACGGGTTCAGCAAGGCCTACGCAGCGACAGGGTGGCGCTTGGGCTATGCTGCAGGGCCCCTATCCGTCATCAAGGCGGCAACCTCGCTCCAATCGCACACCACCTCCGGCGCGAACACCTTCGCGCAGTATGGTGCGATCGCAGCACTTGCCGCGTCTCAGGAGACTGTGGAGGCGATGCGCCGCACGTTTATGGCGCGCCGCGACCTGATCGTCACGGGCCTCCAGGCGATCCCCAACCTCACCTGTACCGTACCGCAGGGGGCCTTCTACGCCTTCCCCAGCATCGCACGCACCGGCCTCGACTCGATGACCTTTTGCCGGCGGCTCCTCGAGGAGGAAGCGGTCGCCGCCGTGCCGGGCATCGCCTTCGGCGCCGACACGCACATCCGAATCTCCTACGCCACCGACACGGAGACCCTGCGTGAGGGCCTCAACCGGCTGGAGCGCTTTGTCCGCGCGCTGTCAGACGAGCCAGGACAGGAGTGAGAAGACGATCTGCTGCACCAAACGCACCAGAAGGAAGGCGATCAAGGGCGAGAGGTCAAGGCCAAGCCCGAAGAGACTCGGTCCGATGGAGGCTAGGGCACGGCGAATCGGAGCCAGGATCGGCTCAGTGATCGACCAGAGAAAGCGCATCACCTTGCTCGCGTAGGGCGCCGAAGCGCCGCCTATGCTCCGGATCCAGGAGAAGAGCACGCGCACAAAGAGCGCGATGATGTAGAGATCGAAAAGCAGTCCCAGGATAAACTGCAGGATCGCACCGATGCTGCCCAGGGGCTCAGCGATCCACAGCGGGATCAGCAGGATCAGACGCAGCAGCCACGAGATCAGACTGCGGACGACCCACAGAGCGATCAGCGCAACCGCACAACTCATGATGTCCGAGCGCGACGAGTGGTACGTTCGATAGGTCGAGCCATACGAGGGGATGCCGAGCGCCTTGTTGCTGAGATCGATGAGCGGGTCGGTCAGGGCCGTGGTGATCCGCATGAGTGGATGCGTCGAGCGCATGCCGAAGGCGACGAAGAGCACCCTGAGCACCAACAGCAGGCCCAGCACCGCCACAAGCAGGTTCAAAGCCTCAATCAGCCATCCGAGTGCCACGTTCAATGTCATCTCCCCGTCTCCCCCTCGATCTAGGCGCGTGTCCCGAAGATAGCCCGTCCGACCCTCACCAACGTCGCGCCTTCCTCGATGGCTACCTCGAAGTCGCCGCTCATACCCATCGACAGGTGGTGCCAATCGAGGGTAGGGAACTCAT
>JAXGUU010000346.1:0-4315 GCA_040774145.1 Anaerolineae bacterium | reverse complement strand
CGGCATAGCTGCCGTAGAGCATGGGGACAATGGCGTCGAGGGCACCGGTGGTGAGCCAGCCTTTGGAGTCCTGATAGTAGCGGGTGAGGCCATCGGTGTAGGATGGCCAAACGGCGGCGGTGAGGCGTGTTCCCTCCCCAGACTCACCCATCCGCGTGGTGCCCGAGAGGCGTCCTGCGTCGACAGCTGAGAGGGCGACGTGGATCCTGCGGACGAGGTCGGTGATGCGGTCCTGTTGCCATTGGGCGCGCTGTGCCGTCGGCTCGGTGCCGGCGGCGGCATTGCTGAAGGGATCGTAGGAGTAGTTGGGCCCGGCATAGCGGACGAGGTCGAGGTGGATGCCGTCGACGGCGTAACGCTCGGCGATGTCGGTGACAACGGCGAGGACGTGATCGTTGACCAGATCGACACCGGGGCTGGCCCAGAGGTAGTTGCCTGGGCTCGGGGGCATAGGCTCGGGCGAGGGGCCGCTGTACTGACGCCAAGCGTAGCTAAGGGCGTGTTCGCCGGGATGATCGTCGTAGTTAGGGCCGTAGGTGAAGCGGTCGAACATCTGTGGGGGGACGGTGGCGGGCGGGAAGAGGCCACCGTAGCCGGTGGGTGGCGATTGCCAGGCGGGATAGACGTTGACGTAGGCGTGGACCTCAAGGCCGGCAGCGTGACCGCGGTCGATCATATAGGCGAGCGGATCCCAGCCGGGGTCGACGCCGAGCGTGGTGGAGACAGGACCGGCGGTGAGGCGGGCGGCCCAGGGCTCCAGATCAGAGGCGTAGTAGGCGTCTCCGGCGGCACGAACCTGGAAGAAGATGGTGTTGAGGCCGGCGGAGGCGATGTTGGTGACGAGGGTGTCGACGTCCTGGGGCTGGGGTGCGCGCTCGAGGGTGGTCCAGTCGAAGCGGGTGACCCAGACGGCGCGTCGCTCGGTGATGGGGGCCGGCGTAGAGGTGATGAGGGGCAGGTAGGCACGTGGCGCGAGGTTCCCCCCTTCCAGTTCCGCCACAGTGGGTGGGAGAGCCGGCGACGAAGACGCCGGACCAGCGGAGGGCAGGATCGTGCTTGGGGTCGCCGGCGCAGCATGCAGGAGGTGCCAGGTGTCGGCGCGGCCCAGGGAGGCAGCGAGGGTATCGAAGTCGACGGCGGTGGCGGGCGCGGGCGGTGGCGTGAGGAGGCAGAGTAGAAGCAGCAGGGCGATGAGGAGCAGGCGGGGGCCGTGGACGGTTCTTGCCCCTCGTTGTCCTCCACCATGGGCTAGGGGGAGGCTCACACGATCGTGGGTTTCGCTTGGCTTGAGCATGAGCAGAGTCTAGGCGCCTTTCGGGCAGCGACAAGTGGGAGAAGATGGCGGCATGCCGAGACGCGGCTGCCGGTCGGACGTGCCCCCTTCCGGGCTCCGCTACCTCAAGCGACAGCCCGGAAGGGGAAGCGGTTCGCGTTAGTTGCCCAGCTCGAACGTACGGGTGGCGCGAGCCGGCAGGTGCAGCGAGGTGTTGGTGCCGTCGTCGTAGACGAGGCGCAGATCGCGGTCGGCGCCGGTCGCATCGGCCAGGACAAGGGTGGTGCCGTCGAGTGTGACGGTGACGCTGTCGATGCCGAAGGCGAGGCCGCGTGATCGATCGACGTAGACGTCCCCGAAGTGGTCATAGATGCGGTTGCGCGCCTCGGCAGCGGCGCCATTGCCCCAGTCATAGATGGTGAAGCTGCCGATCCCGCCGCCCTCGGGCGTGGTGTAGCCGGTGTGTCCGTAGTTCTCCATCGTGAAGCCGTAATCCTCGGGCCCAAAGAAGGGCCAGACCTTCTCCCACAGGGCCTTAGCCTCGGGATTCTCCGGGCAGTACATCATGACGAAGCCGGACTTGAGGGCTGCAATGCCGCGTTCGAAGAGGTGGGGATCCCCGGTCTCGCGATAGTAGGCGAGGAAGAGCTCGGCGAAAAGACACTGACGAGAGTCGTTCCACTCGCCGTCGAAGTTCATGACGCCGAAGCCGCCGAGGGCGGGGATGTAGATGAAGGGCGGCTGCCAGGTCTGTTGGGTCATAGAGAGCTCATCGAGCGTGCGGCGACCCCACCTGAGGTAGCGTTCGTCGCCGGTGACGCGGTAGGTCTCGAGGAGGGCCTCGGCAGTCCAGAACATCGAGAAGTTGCACTGCTTGTACATCCCGTTGCGGGGGATGCGGTGTCCGAGATACGTTTCCTTGCCGAAGCCGCAGCACGACCAGTAGGTCTCGAAGTCCTCCCACCGCCCGTTGGGGACGATCTCGACGAGGACGGCATCCATGGCGCGCAGCGCGGCCTCACGATAGCGGGCATCGCCGGTGAGCTCGGCGAGTTTGAGTAGGAAGGTGACACTCATGCTGGTCTCGGGGGACTCGGCAAGCACGTCGGCAGGGGCGAGGGTGTCGGGATGGAGCCAGGCGGGGAAGAAGCCCTTGTCATCCTGGAGGGTGAGGAGTCTGTCAGCGTAGGTGCTGACGTAGGTGAGCAGGTCGGCATCGGGATCGAGCTCCTCGTACCAGCGGAGCATCAGCAGGGCGGTCCAGCTGGCATCGAGGATGTGGTACCAAGCGTCGGTCATGCCACGTTCGCGGGGACTTCGATTGGAGTTGGTCCAGTAGCCGGTCTCCCAGCCCAGAGAACGCTGGACGTCCTCGCCATCGATCGTCACGGTCGTCATCTCGGTGCGGTAGACGCCGGGGAAGATACCCTCCTTGAAAGGCGCGGCGAGGGCAAAGGCCTTGGTCAGATCAGCACGCCGGCGCAGGTCGGCATCACCGGTGCGGCGGGCATAGCGGAAGAGGCCCGAGGCGCCGCGGAGCGAGGAGAACCAGGCCTGATTCCAGATGGAGAGAAACTCGCGAAGCGTCGTGTGACCGGGGTAGTTGGGCGACTCGGTGACGTTGACGATGAAGGCCGGGGCGCCGACGGTCCGCCCGTCGAGCTCGAACTCCTGCCAGACGGCGTCCTCCCAGGTGTCAAAGGCCCACCGATAGACATGCTCGACATAGCGGTCGAGGGGCACCTTCAGGGGCTCGCCCTGGTTGTAGAGGGGCCGGGCGTAGCGCTGCCAGAGGAAGTGGGTCACACGATCCCAGGGATTGCGCGGCGTCTCCGGGTCATGGTAGGCAAGGACGTAGAAGCCGAGCTCGATCAGCCCGGGTTGGAGCGTCATACCGGGGACCTTCTCGTACTCAACGTGTTGCGAGATGCGGGTAGCGCTCAAGCCGATCCACCAACGCTTCTCAGGGGCGTCGACGTCCAAGAACCAGGGATTGCCGGGTTGGGCGCCGCAGATATCGAGATCGGGCACGAGGATCAGCGTGCGATCGCGGTCGGCCGCGATGAGAGCGGGAGATCGGAAGACGTGCTGGGCGATGCAGGTGCCCTCACGCGGCGCAAGATGGGGCGCCCACCAGAAATCGGGGTCGATGGCGAGATGGAACGCGATGGTGAGCTCATCCTGGGCGAGCGGGGCGTCTAGGCGCCAGGCAATGCGAACGCGCTGCCAGCCATCGCCGACGTCGGAGATGTCGACGGTGGGAGATGATCCGGCAAGGGTTGGGATGGCAAATGTGGCCCAGGTCTCGTCGCCGATGCGCAGAGCTGCGTTGCGGTCAGATAGGTCAATGTCCATGGTGTTAGGCCTCCTTGGCAGGTAGAAGTGGGCTGATGTGCTGCGAAGCCTCCCCGGATCTCAGGAAATAGGCGGCGGTGGCTAAGGCGCTGCCGGTTCCCCAATCGAAGCCGCTGACCCCGCACAGGCCGTCGTGACCGCCGTGAGCGTGGTTCTCGGCAGCAAGGCCCTGGAGTGCGCGATGCCAACCGGTGGGATAGAGGGTGCTGAGGATGGGAAGGTAGGTGGTTGTGAACGCTGCATAGAGCGCGGCTTGGGCGCGTTCAAGGTGTTCGACGTCGCCCAGCAGGTTGTAGAGGTCCAGATGGGTGTCGGCGAACTGCGCCTGACGTGCGTCGCTCCACTCCCCATCCGTGTTCATCACCCCGTAGCCACCAAAGGCGGCGAAGTTCAGGAAGGGCGGATCCCAGACCTGCTGGTAGAGCGTAAGGCGATCCATCACCCGGCGGGAGAGCGTGAGATAGTGGGGATCGCCGGTGACCTCGTGGAGGGCCAGGAGCCCGGCCGCCGCGGCGTGCATACACAGTGTGTTTTGGGGCCATTGACCGGAGCGGTGGTCGTAGGCGTCGAGGGGCTTGGGGGAGCAGGAGTAGTAGAGTTCAAAGTCGGACCAGCGCGCCTCGGCGATCGCCCACGTCTCTAGCCACGTGGCTGAACGGGCGGCGGCATCGAGGAGGCGCTCGCGAT
>JAXGUU010000345.1:0-4329 GCA_040774145.1 Anaerolineae bacterium | reverse complement strand
GATGCCGCCTTATGTGGCGCCGCCGCTCTTGCCGGAGGGCGTCGCCTATCTCGGCGTCGCGGCGCTGGTGCTCGCCGGGCTGGGCGCGTGGCAGGCGCTCAGGGGTCGCGACCGGCAGGGGTTGACATGGGCGGCGCTTGCCGGACTCG
This sequence comes from Anaerolineae bacterium, assembly GCA_040774145.1. Classification (GTDB taxonomy): domain Bacteria; phylum Chloroflexota; class Anaerolineae; order B4-G1; family SLSP01; genus PWVB01. Next base: position 4,180 of record JAXGUU010000345.1, on the reverse strand, counting down.
GGCTCTTCCTCGCCCTGGGGGGCTACAACCCGCTCTATCTGCTCGCCGTGCGGGTGGGTCTGCCGGGCTTCGTCCACTTCCGTGCACCGGCACGCTTCCTCGCTCTCTACGTGCTGGGTGGGGCGGTGCTGGCTGCCGTGGGTCTGGGCCGGATCGCTACGTGGCGCCCTTCCAGCCTGACGGCGCGGACCCAGAGGCTGATGTCGGTGTCGATCGTGGCGCTGATCCTCGCCATTGTGGTGATCGAGCTCGATCTCTCCGCTGCGGCTCTGCCGCACGCCCACGCGACAACGCCACGTGCCTACACCGACCTGCGCCCGGCGACCGCCGATCTGGTGGCGGCAGCTCGGACCGCGGAGGCTGCCGCCGCTGCGCCGGGTCGCTTTCTGAGCATCTCGAAGACGCTCTTCGAGGTGGGCGACAAGGCTGAGATCGAGATCGCCTACGGCGATCGGCTCTCGGAGGATGCCCTGTGGGCCTACATGGTGGCCTCCAAGCAGCGCGAGGTCCTGGCGCCGAACCTGCCCTTGGCCTTCGGTGTGCCGGCTGCCGACGGCTACGACGGTGGGATCCTGCCGCTGCGCCATTACACGGCCTTTACAGAGCTGTTGTTGCCCGGCGGCACGAGTGATGGGCGACTGCGCGAGAACCTGGTTGAGATCCCGGATTCGCGGTGGTTGGCGTTGCTGGGGGTCCGGCATCTGCTCACCGACAAGACGGCCGATGCCTGGATTGAAGGGCTGCTCTACGACCGCCAGTTTCGACCGTCGTTGGCTCCCGGGCAGCGGCTGGAGGTTGCGTGGCTGCCCACGGGCTTCGACGCGACCGGGTTGGCCCTGCTGGTCGAGGGGGAGGGCGGCGTCGTCACGCTCCACCTCGGCGACGGTCGTGTGCTCGATCTGACGCTGCCGGCTTCGGTGACGCCGGACGAGCCGTGGGTCCTGGCGTGGGACGGGGCTGCGGAGGTGAACCGCCTGGAGATCCGCGCGGACGGGGCGCTGCGACTGAGTGGCGCCAGCCTCATCGATCAGCGGACCGGGGCGTTCTATCCCCTTGTCCTCTCCGACACCTTCCGGCTGGTGCACTCCGGCGACGTCAAGATCTACGAGGCGCTCGCCGCTCCGCCGCGTGCCTTCGTGGCGCCGCGGGGCTGCGGCGTGACGACCGCCGAGGCGGCGCTGGATGTGATGCGAGATCCCGCCTTCGATCCGACGAAGCTCGTGGTCCTGCTCGATACGGGGACGACGGCTGCGGATCCGTGCGATGCGTTGCTGAGGGGAGAGGAGGGGGTACCTGCGGAGGTCGAGCTGGTTCGGTACCACGACGCCGAAATCGTTGTCGATGTCGTGGCCGAGGAACCCGGCTATCTGGTGCTGTCGGAGGCCTGGTATCCGGGCTGGACGGCAGAGGTGCAAGCGCTCACCGAGCCTACAGCGGGGGAAGCGATGGATGTGTTGCAGGCCGACCTGCTCTTCCGTGCCGTGCCGATCGCGCCCGGGGCGTGGCGGGTGACGCTGACCTATGCGTCGCGCACGCTCCCCTGGGGCGCTGGGATCAGCCTAGGAGGGCTGGCGCTCCTCGCCTGGTATGGCTGTGCTATAATCGTGTCCCATGAACCACGAGACGATCGCACCGGCTAACGCGGCGGTTCTCATCATCGAGGACAACCTCAGCAACTTCATTCTGATGACGCGCCTGCTGGCTTTCCTGGGCGTGACGAAGTGTGAGTGGAAGGCCTCGGGATGGAAGGTCCTCGAGTTCGCCGAGACGCTCGGTAGGATTGACCTCATCATGATGGAGATCGCGATGCGCGACGGCGATGGCTTTGAGGCCTTCGACCACCTGCGCGCCGATGCACGATTTCGTAACGTGCCGATTGTGGCCGTGACGGTCGATGCATCGGAGGCGACCCTGAAGCGCGCCCGTGAGGCGGGCTTCAATGGCTTTATCGGCAAGCCGCTCGACCCCGATCGCTTCCCCTCGCAGGTTCTGCGCATCCTGCAGGGTGAGGAGGTCTGGGAGTGGGCGTGATGCACCGGTTCTACATGTGCGGGCAGTGGGTTGAGCCCGGCGGGGGCCTGCCTACGAGCGTCCTCTCGGGGCGCCGGCTTGACAAAGCGTTGCGTAAGAAAGATGGTCGTCGTTTCGAGGCTCACGTATGACGCCCTCCGCGCCGGACATCTACGCACTACTCGATGAGGTGCAGACGTTGGCCCGCAATGGCCTGCATTACGCCACGAACAGCTACGACCGCGAGCGCTATGAGCGCCTGTTAGCGCTGGCAACGCGGTCCTATGCAGAGCTGCTCGATCTGCCGGAGGACGCCATCCGCGCGCGGTTTGCGCGTGAGTTGGGCCAGATCACGCCCAAGGTCGGCGCCGACGCAGCGATCTTCAACCCTGAGGGCGAGATCCTGTTGATGGACAGGGTCGATGGCTCCGGGTGGTGTCTGCCGTGCGGCTGGGTCGAGCCGAACGAGAAGCCCGCCGAAGCCGCCGTGCGGGAGGCCCGTGAGGAGACGGGGCTGGAGGTCGAGGTCAAGCAGCTGGTGGGCGTCTTCACCCGTCTCCCCTCCGCTGAGAACGGCCCCCATACGATGATCGCCGTGGTCCATCTGTGCAAGGTCGTGGGCGGCACGCTGACGCTCTCGCACGAGGGGCTGGCGCTGCGCTACCGGTCCATCGATGCGGTCGAACGCTGGCACGCGACCCACGAGCACTATGCCCGGGCGGCCTACCGGGCGTGGTGCGCCGACCGACTGCTCCCGGCAATCTCCGACTGAGAGTGGAGCCGTTGCACCGGCGCGTCGAGTACTTGACACGCGATATCGATGCAGTACAATCACCTTGGTGTTTGGACCTAGTCCACGTGGTTTCAAGTATCACTTTCATCCATACCATAGGAGGCGTACCCATGGCGTATGCGATTACCTCTCTTTGTGAGCGTGCCGGACTCTGTGTCGATGTCTGCCCCACCGATTCGATTCACTTCGTCGACGGGGACGACGATTGGCCGATCTACTACATCAATCCCGATACCTGCATTGATTGCGGCGCCTGCGCCGCGGAGTGTCCGAATGAGGCGATCTTCGCCGATATGGACCTGCCCTCGGAGTACGAGAGCTTCCTCGACAAGAACGCGGAGTTCTTCACGAAGGGCCCTGGGGCCGATCTGGTCTAGTCTATCGTCTGAAATAACGACACAGCCCGCTTCCACATCGAAGCGGGCTGTGTCGTTGTCTGGGCGGACTAAAGCGCGTAGATCGGGCTGGTGAAGATCCAGCCCACCTTGCGCCCGCGGTACCTGCGGTAGACCTCGACCCGGTAGATCCCCGCCTCTGCCGTGGTGTACTTGAGCCCCTGGCCCGTCACCTTCCGGATCACCTCGCCGTCGCGCCGCAGATGGATCTCGCCCGGCGCGGGGAGCCTGATGGTGATGTTGATGGCGCCCAGCCGGCGTATCTCCTCGCCCGGCACCGCGCCGGCGGAGCCGCTCTGGACCAGGCAGCGGAATCCTCGGGTGGAATGGGGCAGGTCGTAACCCACCCAGGTTCGTCCGGCCCGCAGCGCCTCGTAGATCAGGGCTTTGTCCTCCGCCATGTCGCCGGTGAGCGGCTCGCGGGTGAGCAGGTGGGTGTTCACGCAGCGGAAGAGGGCCTCATAGGGGAAGACGGTGCGCCGGATGGGACCCAGCGTGTACTCCCCGCCATGGGCGTCGGCCCCCCCTATGGCAGCAATACGGTGGCCCTGGTGGAGCAATTCATCCCACAGCCGTAGTGTGGAACGGTAGGGCCCGCGGATGCCCCAGGCAGGCTGCAGGGCATAGACGAGCGCGACGAGCTTGTTCCAGAGCAGGCCCTTGAACTCCGACATATAGTTCCAGATCTCCATACCGTGAACGCCCTCGGGGGGCCAATCGGACCACGGAATGGCGATCAGGTCGGGGCTGATTGGGCTGCGCTTCTCGATCGGATGCGCGATGTAGCAGGCTGCCTCGCGCTGCCGGCTGGCCTGGATCAGCCCGCGTGTGCTACCGAATGTATAGGGCGCCATCTCCTGCTCTGCTCCGTAGACGAGGAGGTGGTTGCGCTGGGGACGGTTCTGCACGTTGTGCAACTCCTCACCGGAGAGCATCAGGGTCTGTCCGTAGTAGCCCTCCAGACCGCGCGGACGGACGTTGT
>JAXGUU010000344.1:0-4333 GCA_040774145.1 Anaerolineae bacterium | reverse complement strand
TAGGGGGCCAGTGACGAAAGTAGGCCATCAAGCTGAGCAGGTCGTTGACCCGTAGCGGACCGTACGTCTGGTCCATGTAGATCTTGAGGCCGACCGCTTCGCGACCGATCGCCGGCCACTCGGACTCACCCTCGCGAGAACCCTCCCCAGGGGCGTGAGCCGCCGAGGCGCCGAGAAAGGTATGAACGTCACAGAGGGCCTCAGCCCGAATTCGTTCCGCGGCAGCGCGAAGATCGGCAAGGCCAACGATAGGGGGAGACGTGTTGGGCATCGCGAGAATGGACGTGAACCCGCCTGCCAGTGCGGCGGCGGTGCCGCTGCGAACATCCTCTTTGTGCTCACCTCCGGGAACCCGCAGGTGGACGTGGACGTCAGCCAGACCCGGCAATCTCGTGAGTGTGCTCACGCAGCGTGATACCTCATTCCCATAGCTCGCATCTTGAGAGGTTCGGAGGGCTATCCGACGACCATCCAAACCCGCAGAATCATACCACAACTCCCGTACATGGCAACTCGACTCGCCACGGTTCGCCCGTCCTAACCCTCCTGAGGATCGTCCGGCTCATAGGGGCCGTCGAAGGCTGCTGAGAGGCTCTTGATATCGAGCACCGGCGAGCCGTGCAGCGCATCGAGCCCCACCACCGTGACCACCAGGCCCTCGACCGCCAGGACGCGCGCCGAGGTGACCCCGATGGGATTGGGGCGCGACGGGCTACGCGTGGTGAAGACACCCCGCAGCGGACGGCTCAGATCGCCGCGCGGATGGACCTGCAGCGTATCGCGCGACGCGCGGTGGAAGTAGGTCAGCACCAGGAGGTCGCTGCCGGGCACCAGCCCGACCAGAGCATCGGCTACCTCAGGACGCATGACCAGACGCGCCGGAGAGGCCCGGAGGACGTCAATGTCCTCCGGGCCGGAAGGCTCCACCCCAAATCCTCGCTCGACGGACCGCACCACCTGTCCGATCGGGTGCAGGAGGATCGTCGCCTCATCCGCTGCCATCACGTGCGCGCCTCGTGGGCTGTCTCTATCGCGGTCCGCACAGCCTGCCAATCCGTGTCCCCCGGCAGCGTGCAATCAGCTCCGAGGATGAAACGCTCGGGTGCGGCGGCGAGGACCGCCCCCACCTCACGGCGGATCGCCGCGTGATCACCCGAGGCGATGACGCCGTGCCGGTCCATCCCGCCCATAAACGGACGCCCAAAGAACTCAGCCGCATCGCGGGGCGCAAGCGACCTCTCGCCGAGGGTCAGGCTGCAGTTGACGACGTCGCCTGGGTAATCCAGAAAGGGCGCAAGGTCGTCATAGCCACCGCAGTAGTCGCAGACGTGCAGGATGTTGAAGGGACACGCTGCGGTGATCTCGTCCATCAGGATGAGATCATAGGGCTTGATGTAGGTCTCAAAGATAGCGGTGCCGGCGAAACGGTGGGCCTCGCCTCCCTGGGTCGAAGCATAGAAGCCGTCAACACCCAGCGCAATACAGCCCCGCACGAAGGTGAGCAGGCTCTCGGTGATGGCCTCCAGCCCGATACGGACGGCCTCGGGATCGGTCCGCAGGTGCTCCGTGATGATCGCATCACTCGTCGTGTGGCCTGCGCTCATAAAGGGCGAGTAGAGCGTGACGAGCACCAGCGCCTCGGCCTTGGCGGCCCGGACCAGTCCCTCGACGACCGCCAGAGGGGCGGCGTAGTAATCCTCACCGTAGCACGGCATCTTGCGCCAGTCCTCCGGGCGCCGGATCTCGGGAAGGTGGGGAAAGGCGTGCTCATACTGCACCTTCACGAAGTCCATGCCTGTCTGACGAAAGTAAGCCAGATGGCGATCGATCGCTGCCTGCCCCTCTCGGTAAGCCTCGCCAAAGTGCAGGAAGAAGGCCGCGGGCACGTAGGGCGGCACCTCTTGAGACGTCGCCAGGCTCAACATCACGTCGCGCTTGTTCATCTCTGTCTCCTCTCAACCCCGGACCCAGATCGGGGAGCTCCACGCCCACTGATCGTTGCTCTGCCGGACCCGCAGGGTGTAGACCGCGTCCTCATCAGGCGCGTCATCATCCTCGAACGCGCCCTGCCACGCCAACTCATCCCACCGCGGCGCGCGATGGAAACGGTAGGCCGGTGAATCGATCTTGCCCAGCCGTCCTGCCCGCGCGCCCTCGACCAGGTAGTGCACCGGATAGCTGACACAGCGACCGTTGATCTCGGCCCAGACCTCAGCGTCGAGCGGGAGCTCGGCCTCCAAGCACATACCCTGGGTCGCCGGCGTCATGTTGTTCGGATTGCCGTGCGTGACGGTCCTGAAGGCCACCGCGTGCTCACCCTCACGGGTCCAATGCGACGTGTGCCCCTGCTGATCCACCGTCGGATCGGCCTCCTGGGGAGCCACGACCTCGGCGCCCCGGAAGCGCGGCTCCACCGCCAACAGCCGCCCGCCGGAGATGCCGAAGCGCACGTCCCAATCTACCCGCACCCCGCGTGCGCCCCATCCCACCTCCAGCAGCAACTTGGTATGCACCGGATCACCGGTAGCGGCGGTCTGCTTCGCCGGCCCGGCGCCGGCAGGAGAGGAGGTCGGGGAGAAGCGACGCAGCAAGGATCCATTCTTGATGATGTCGACGGCGTCAAGCGGCGCACCGCCCACCACGTTGAAGGTGATCTCACGCCGCCGCTGACCGCTCAGCACCGCACCCATCGGCGCCCCATCTAGCGCGAACTGGACGATGATGCGATCACCGGTCAGAGCGTAGGTACGACGTGCCCACAGCGCCTCCCAGATCGCCTCACGCGTGTTGGCGCTTGCCCATACGCCCGCCCGCCCGTGTCCATAGCTCCCCGGATGGGCGCTGTGATGGTCGGTCGATCCGATCACACCGGCTATGTGCCCCTGCGCCAAGCCATAGCTGAAGGTGCTGCTATGATCTGATGGCCCCATCGAGTGCAGAAAGGGTCGGGGCCCCTCGTCGGCCTCGCTGCAGCCGTGCATCGAGATGATCTCCACCACCGGTGCAAACGCCGCGTCGAAGGTCGCCCAGTTGATACCCCGCTGCCCCTGCTTGTAGCCGATGTGGTGCGGAAAGGCCATCACGTTAGGCCCAAGCTCACGCAACTGCCGGTGGAGGTCGCCCAGGTCGTCAGCGGCTAGGATCTCACCCTCGGCGCCCTTGTAGAGGATCGTCCGGTCGCCGTCGGCCCCACTGTGCATCTCGAAGCTCAGGAAAGTGACAAACTCGCCGTCGCGATGGAAATCCGCCATCGTCCGTTGAACGTCGTCCCACTGCTCTCGCAACCGCGCGAAGCCGGCAAGATGGAAGTCGACGATGGTCTGGATCGTCGCATCGGGCTCGGGCATGTCCGGCCAGAGCGCGTGGCCCGTGACCGAACAGAAATCAAGCTGCTCGCGGGCATTGAGCAGCGCATCCTCCAATCGACCGTGGCCATAGGAGATGCCGCAGTGATTGTGTAGGTCGCCAAAGAAGGGACATAACCCATGATAGGCCTTCATCACACCTCCTCCGATCTCACAGCGGGCCCGACCCGGTGCCGGGCACAGATTGCGCGCAGATCAAGCCTACACCATGGCGTCGGCACAGCAAGTGCCTGGGCCGAGCGCTCACAATAGACAGGTGTCATGGTCGGGTGGGGCCACACGTCCATTGTCAGCATTCATCCGCAGTGCTAGACTAGACGGCACGATCATAATCGACGGCCTCACGTTCTACCAGTGATCTCCGCTGGCGCAACGTCACATCCGTCCGGGAAGACAGGAACCATGACGGCACACCGTATTCACACGCATCCGATCCTCACCACCGGCGACCGCGACGCGACGATCGACTTCCGGTGGAACGACCAGCATCTCACTGCCAGACCCGGCGAGATGATCGCATCAGCCCTGATGGCCAACGGCATCCGTGTCTTCGGACACCATCCCAGGGATGGCGCCCCGCAGGGCCTCTTCTGTGCCAATGGGCAGTGCGCCCAGTGCATGGTGCTGGCCGACGGCAAGCCGGTCAAGGCCTGTGTCACACCCGTCCGACCGGGGATGCACGTCGCGCCGCTCGAGACCCTCCCGAGCCTGCCCCACGTGGAGGCGCCGGCCTCGCCCGTGGAGGGAATTCTCCCGCATTCACCTCCCACCCTCAAGATCCCGGCGCTCATTCTGGGCGGCGGCCCGGCCGGCCTTTCCGCCGCGATCGAGCTCGGCGAGCAGCAGATCCCGTGCCTCCTGGTCGACGACAAGGAGCACCTCGGCGGCAAGCTCGTCCTGCAGACCCATCGCTTCTTCGGCTCGGTCGAGGCCGTCCACGCCGGCACACGCGGCATCGAGATCGCCCG
>JAXGUU010000343.1:0-4368 GCA_040774145.1 Anaerolineae bacterium | reverse complement strand
CGCTGACATGATATGTGTCATCGATGAAGGCAAGATCGTCGAACAGGGAACCCATGAGGAGCTGTTGATGCGCGATGGGCTCTACCGGGAGCTGTACGAGCGACAGTTTGTGGACGCTTCCGCCTCTTGGGACGCGTAAAAAGATCGGCTACGCGCTGTCAGTAAGTCTATATCATCACAATTGGAGTGAATAAGGTTCGGCATGAAAACGCTGAAGTTTCTCTTTGGATACGCCAAGAATTACCGTAGACCGCTGATCATCACGGTGTTATCGATGTTTCTGCTCACCGCGGTGCAGCTCTTCGATCCGCAGATCATCAGTGAGATGATCGCGATTGTTCAGATTCCCTTTTCGGAGGAGACGACGTACGTGCCCTCGTCGGGGTTCATTGGCTGGCTGGCGACTATGGGTGGCGGCGACCCGGGCCAGCTGGGATTGGTGGCGGTGATCGGGCGCCTGGCCATTATCGCGCTGTTGCTCTACCTGCTGCGCGCGGGCCTCACCTTCATGCGCAGCTATGCTGCGCACGTCGCGGGGTGGGGTGTTGTGGCGGATGCGCGCCGCGACATCTACCGGCACCTGCAGCGGTTGTCCCTGCGCTTCTATGAGGATCAGAAGACCGGTGATCTGATGTCGCGGATGGTCAACGATTCCGATATGTTTGAGACGTTGATCGCCCATGCGATCCCTGATACCGTCGTCAACGTGATGATGTTCTTCGGTGTTGCGGTGATTCTGCTGGGTTATAGCCCCCGACTGATGTTGCTCACCCTCGTCCCGATTCCCCTGATCATCTTCGCGGCGCGCGGTTTCACCAAGTATGTGCGCCCGGCCTTCCGCAAGCGCCAGAGAGAGCTCGGTGAGCTGAATGCGACACTGAATGACAATCTCTCGGGCATCCGCGAGATCAAGGCCTTCACCCGCGAGGATATTGAGGCCGAACGGATCGGAGATCATATCAGCCGCTATCGCGACTCGCTCCTGCAGGCGCTACGGTTGATGGCTACCTTCCATCCCTTTGTTGAGTTCTCGTCGTCGCTGGGCACGATCGTGCTCATTTACTTCGGCGGTCAGTTGGTGCTGCAGCGCACCCTGCCCCTGGAAGATCTCGTGGCGTTCTTCCTCTACCTCAATATCTTCTATCAGCCTGTCAGAATGCTGAGCGGTGCTTGGGAGAATATCCAGAATGCGATGGCGGGTGCAGAGCGTGTTGCTGAACTGCTGGATCAGGCTCCGGATGTCGTCGAGCGTCCTGATGCCATCAAGCTCACGGGCAGGGCCCGCGGTGAACTCAGCCTCCGTGACGTGAGCTTCTCCTACGTGGCTGGCCAACCGGTGTTGGAGGATATCAACCTTGAGATCCCGGCAGGCCACGTCGTGGCCTTGGTGGGTCCGACGGGCGTCGGCAAGAGTACGCTGGCAAGTTTGATCCCACGCTTCTATGATGTCCAGAAGGGCGCGGTCATCCTGGATGGCCACGATATCCGCGATCTGTCGCTCAACAGCCTGCGACGCCAGATCAGTATCGTCTTACAGGACGTCTTCCTCTTCCACGGCACGGCTCGCGACAATATTCTCTTTGGGCGACCCGATGCGACGGAGCGCGAGGTGGTCGAGGCGGCCATGATCGCGAACGCCCATGAGTTCCTCGATGCGCTGCCCGAGGGTTACGAGACGATGATCGGCGAGCGCGGTGTGAAGCTGTCGGGCGGACAGAAGCAGCGGTTGGCGATCGCGCGAGCCGTGCTGAAGGATGCCCCGGTCCTGATCCTTGACGAGGCGACCTCTGCTGTGGACACGCAGACCGAGTTGCTGATTCAGGAGGCCCTGGAGCGGTTGATGGTCGGGCGCACGACGCTCATTATCGCTCACCGCCTCTCGACCATTCGCAGCGCCGACGTCATCGTCGTGCTCGAGGACAGCCGCATTACGCAGATGGGGACCCACGAGGAGCTGATCGTTCAGGAGGGTCTCTATCGACAACTCAACGAGGTCCAGAACGAGATCGAGCCTCGCTATGCGATGATTCGGGAGCGGCGCCGCGTCGCAGCCCACGCTTAGCCATAGCCCCGGTGAACCCGATGATGCTGCAGCATCATCGGGTTCACCGGGACCTTCGTAGATGGTCCCAGTCGATGAATGTCACTTCTATCTGCCCAGCTTCGTGATATGATTGATACTTGGGATAAGATCCACATCTGGAGGAGGATGCTACCTGATGATGTATAACCGACGGAGACTGATGTTGCTTGCGGCCCTGGTGATCTCGGTGGGCCTGATGCTTGGGTTGGGTGCGTGTGCATCCCTCCCGACGACGGGTGGGCGCTCATCCGGTGGTGGGGCTACCGAGCCCACGCCGACGCCTGTCCCCACGTCGATCGTGCCGACGAATCCTACCTATGAGGTGCAGCGCGGTGATGTGGTGCGGCGGCTTCAGTTTGCGGGCCGCGTCGCGCCTGTCAGAGAGCAGGAGCTCTTTTTCAAGACCGGGGGTTATGTTGATCGCGTGCTCGTGCGCCGCGGTGACGAGGTGCAGGAAGGCGATGTGCTGGCTGAGCTTGAGGTCACCGATCTGAGAAACCAGATCACGCAGCAAGAGGCGGAGATGGTCGCGGTGCAGATGGACTATGACCGGCGTGTGACCGAGGCCGCTAACAGCGTGCGTGCCGCGGAGCTGCGGTTGGCCAAGCTGCAGGCCGATTCCAGCCAGTCACAAATTGTCAACGCGCGCATCAACCTTGAGCGCGCTCGCACCCGGCTGGCCGATGCTCAGGACGAGTACAACAAATCCCTCGACCGCTCGTGGGAGCGAGAGGAGGTCCGTGAGGCCTATGCCAATGGCGTGTTGGAGGCCCAGCGGGCACTGGAGCTCGCCGAGGCGCAGTACACCGACGTGATGCGAGCTGCGCAGCGCGTGGTCTATGACATTGAGCTTGCTCAGATGGATCTGGATCTGACGCGGATGCGCCTTACCGAGGTCCAGACGGGCTTGGAGCTCACGCGGACCCTGCTCTCGCTGGACCGGCTGCGCGACCAACTGAACGACGCCCGCATCGTGGCACCGTTTAGCGGCGTGCTTCTGCAGGTCAGCCTCCTTGAGGGCCGGCAGGTTCAGGGCTATGTGCCCCAGATGCTGCTCGCCGATCCCACCGAGCTAGAGGTGAGCGCCGATCTGGCGGACAGTGAGATGCGCGAGCTGGGCGAGGGGATGACGGTGACGGCGGAGTTCGTGAACTCGCCCGGTGAGGAGTGGACCGGGGTCATTCGCCGCTTGCCGTACCCCTATGGCAGTGGTGGGCGCACTGAGGATGGTCTGTTGACCGACGAGGATTCGTCGGTGCGCATCACGCTGGACAACCTCGACCTCGCGGCTGAGGGCTTCGAGATCAGTGACCGGCTGCGGTTGACCACCGAGCTGGAGAGATCCGAGAATACGTTGTGGCTTCCGCCGCAAGCTGTGCGGACCTTTGAGGGGCGCTCCTTTGTCGTGATCCAGGAAGGTGGCGCACAACGACGTGTCGACGTGCGGGTGGGCATTCGCGCCAGCGACCGTCTGGAGATCCTTGAGGGCCTTGAGGAAGGACAACTCGTTGTCGCGCCTTAGCGGTTTGCAGGTCGCCTAAGCTCTATGCACGTCCTCCATCGTCTGCGCGCGATCGTTGTTGTCGTCATCAAGCGGGTGACCTCCCAGCCCTGGCTCGTGGTTGCAACCACAGCAGGGCTGGTGGTCGCCATCGGCTTGATGATGAGCATACCGATCTATGCAGACGCGGTCTATCACCGGGTCTTTATGCGCAACATCGCGCAGGAGACCGGTGTCTCGGATGAGATCCCGCCTTTCACCTTCCTCTTCCGTTACGACGGTAGCATCTACGGACCCCAGGGATGGAGCGATGTCGCTGAGGTTGACGCCTACCTCTCGGAAGAGGCGCTCGACCAGTTCGGCCTACCCCCGCAGTTCGTCGTACGTTACGCGGCTACAGAGCCTTTCGGGATCTTTCCCGGTGAGACCGCGGCTTTTGACAGCACGGTATCACCCCTGGTCTGGGCCGGATTCGGTTTCATCAGCGACCTTCAGGACCATGTGACGATCACCGAGGGGCATTTCCCCAACGTGACGCGCCTCGAAGTAGGTGAGCCTGTCGAGGCGATGATCCACGAGGATCTGGCTGTGGCGTTGGGGGCCCAGGTCGGAGAGGACTACGTCGCCTATCTTCGTGTCCGTGCGGATGATGGGTTTGTGAGGAGCGTCCAGATCCCCGTACGCTTCACCGGTGTCTGGCAAGCGACCGATCCTGAGGACGCCTTCTGGTTCTTCCGCCCGCGTGCCTTTGCGGAGCGCCTGCTGGTGCCGGAGGAGGCCTTTG
>JAXGUU010000342.1:0-4420 GCA_040774145.1 Anaerolineae bacterium | reverse complement strand
AAGTCGATGCGCGTCAGCCCCAGCATCAGCCCGGCCATCAGGCTACCGCGCCCGGTGATGAAGACGGTGGTGACGGCGTCCGGCACGCGCTGGTAGTGGCCGGCCGTAATCGCGCCCTCGGCGCTCATGCGATAGGGTTCGGTGAAGAACGGCAGGTTGCCCCGGTCGAAGTAGGCCCGCGCGAGCGTGCGGTCGCCCAATCGCGCGGGGATCACGCCCAGGAACCCCGAGAGCATCGGGAGCGCCAGGTAGTGTTCCAGGTCGTGCTCGATGAAGAAGCGGTAGGTCGCGGCGTCAACCTCGGGGCTGTGGCTGTAGCCGTAGGGGAAGAAGGCCATCAGCGACTCGGGCGGCATCGAATCCCGGATCTCGCAGCCCTCGTACTGCTCGATGAACCCGAGTTCGGGGTGGACCGGGACGACGAGCGTATCGGCGATCTCCTGCCAGAGGGGGTTGACCGGGTAGCCGAGCTTCGCCGCAAACCGGTTGGCGTGGTGTAACGCAGCCCGGCAGATGATGTTGGTGAACGAGTCGTTGTTCACGTTGTCGGCGCTCTCGTCGATGCCGGTGACGAAGAGCATCTCGTAGCCCCGTGCGGTCTTCTCGACGCGGCTCACGATCCACTCGGCCACGCCCTTGACCACCGGCCATGCCTGCTCGCGCAGGAAGACTTTGTCGCCCGTCACCTGGCAGTAGGCGACGAAGGCCAACGCGACGTCCATATTCACGTGCTGCTCGCCGGCACCCCCGGCGCCGCCCGCCGAGACGCGGGTGACCTCGTCGCCGGTCGCGCCGCTCTGCCACGGGAATTGGATGCCGTGATAGCCGTTGATCATGGCGTTGTGGCGCGCGGCCTCCAATCGCCGGAAGCGGTAGTCCAGGATCGCCTTCGCGGCGGCAGGATCGGTAAGCAGGGGCAGCATCGCCATGAAGCTCTCGGTGTCCCAGAAGACGTGGCCCTTGTAGTTGTCGCGCTGGCTAAGGCCGAAGGGGGCCACGCTCTGCGGCGAGGAGGGATGGATCGACGAATAAAGGTAGAAGAATGACGCATCGACCACGTCCTGCCACGCTTCGTCGGCGCCCAAGATCCTGACCCGGCTCTCCCAGAGCGTCGCCCACGCCTTGTGGTTCTCCTCGCGCAGCCTGTCAAAGCCCTTCCATTGGGCCAGCTTGATCATGCGCACCGCCTGCCAGTGCGGCTCCGAATGTAAGGCGCCGGGCACGGTGCTGACCATCAGCCTGTACCGGTAGGTCGATCCGGGCACTGCCCCGACGCTAGTGGCCTTGGTCAGCCGCTCCTGCTCGTAGCCCCAGTCGTCGTTGACCTCGCGGAAGGCCCCATCGCCCTCGCACGCCAGGTACGTGGCGAGGCCGGCTGATGTCGAGCCGTCGCGGCTCTCGAGCCAGAGCACGCCGTCGCAGTCGGCATTGGGCACCAGCGTCAGCCGGGTGCGAATCGGTAGCCGGGTGGGGTCGACGAGCGTGGAGACGCTGAGGTCGCAGGGCTGCTGGACCGTCAGCTCGATCTCCTGGACCACGACGGAAGGGCTCGTGCGGCTCGCGTAGATCAGGTGTGTTCCCCGGAGTGTCTGGCCCCGGGCGTTGGTGAACGCGAACGTCGTCGTGAGCTCGCCACACGCGAAGTCATAGGTTTGCTCGATCAGGCGGTAGCCGCCGGGGACCTTTGCGAGCGAGCTGCCGTCCATGGCCAGGTTCCACGCTACGGCGGGCACGGGGGCGAGTGCCTCCACGCCGAACCGCTCGTGGCTCCCGGTAAAGCCGGCGAGGAGCGCTGTCTGGTCCGTGAGGGGGCAGGTGCCGACGCGCAGGCCCACAAATCCGTTCGCAACGTAAGCGGGCTGGTGGCGCTGGGGTGCTTCGCGGATCGTGTGCTTTTTCATCGTCGAGGTCCTCGCCTGGGTGAGCTGCCCCGCCGCACTCCCCGGCAGGTGGTGGGGCGTCTGTTGGGGTCAGAATACACGCGAAGGCCGCCCGTGCAAGGTCGCGCGTGGCGCACGCGTTCGGACGCGATCGGGACGATCGCGCTACGGCTCTTTGACCCGCGTATCGCTCGATGCTAGAATGCCTTCATCACTCGACGATGCACCACTGCCCCTTCCCGGAGGCCTTCATGACCGGCAAAGAGACCTATGCTCGTGCGATCGAGTTCCGCAATCCCTCCTATCTGCCTTGCACTCTCGGGGTGGATCTCGACTGGCTGCAAGACAAGGATGAGGCCAAGCGGGCGCGGGTGCGTGAGCTTGCGGTCCTGTTCCCGGACGACCTCCTGGGCGGGCTCGATGGTGCCCGCAATGCCGTGGAACCCGTTCGCCGCGATGGTGTTATCCGCTGGACGGACGAGTGGCAGACGGGATGGGCCGACGACGGCCATGGCGCCAAGACGGCCGACTACCCTCTTGAACGCGGCTATGAGGCACTCGCGGGCTATACCTTCCCCGATCCCGACCTCCCCGGGCGGTTCGACGTGGCAGACGCGCGGTTGCAGCAATGCGGCGATCGCTACGCCCGGTCCACGGTCTGGTTCACGCTCTTCGAGCGTCTGTGGATGCTGCGCGGTTTCGAGAACCTGTTGATGGATCCCTACACCAACGAGCGAGAGTTCTGCCGTCTGCGCGACCGCGTCGTCGACTACAACCTGGCCATCATCGACCGGTGGATCGAACGCGGCGTAGATGCGGTCTTCTTCTCCGACGACTGGGGCTGGCAGCGAGGGCTCTTGATGCGACCGGATGACTGGCGACGCTTTTACAAGCCTTCGTACCGGCGGATGTTCGAGCGCGTCCGCTCGGGCGGCGCGCACGTCTGGATGCATCTGTGCGGCGATGTCACGACCATCCTGCCTGACCTGGTGGAGATCGGCCTGAATGTCCTCAATCCGGTGCAATCGCAGGCGATGGATGTGCGGCATCTCTCGCGGGAGTTCGGCGGCAAGCTGTGTTTCAACGGCGGTGTGGACGTGCAGGGTACACTCGTGCGCGGCACGCCCGACGACGTCAGGCGTGAGGTCCACACACTGATCGCGCTATTCGGCCGCTATGGCGGGGGATACATCGGCGGCACGAGCCACTCGATCATGCCTGAGACGCCGCTCGACAATGTGATCGCCATGTACGAGGCTTTTGCGGAGGTCACCCGGCACTGACTGCCTGTAGGATCACGGCTCAGCCCTGAGAACGTCCGATGAAAATCGGGCCCTGGATTGACAGGAGGTATGGTCTATGGATAACTCGACACTGATCTCAATCCTCGCCTTGGGCATTTCGGCCTTGTCCTTCTTTCTTTCGCTTCACAACGCCCTTCGCGACAGCGCGCGCGTCAAGGCAACCAGTGTCTTCTATCCCCCGTCGCAGGAACGCGAGGAGGAGCCGGCGGGGCCGCCCGTCCTGATCGTGAGAGTTGCCAACCACGGACGGCGAGCCAAGAAGCTCGAGTACATGGTTGTGAAGTACGAGAGCGGTAGGTCGAGCTTCGCGACGGAGACGCTATGGAGCAGCGATGAACTCGGCCACTTCCGCATCGGTGAGAACGATGTCTATGAGCACACGTTTATGCCCGATCACGACAGCGTGCTCACCGATGAGGACGGCAGCAGAGCCGTGGATATCGCCTTTGAGGATACGCTGAACCACACCTACCGCGTCAGGGATGCGAGGAAGAGCCTGGCCGCGTATCTACAGGCAGCTGGCGAATACTGCTATTAACCTGCGTCTACTGATCCTTGGGCTGCGCTCCTCTGGGCCGCTTGAAGACCATGATCACGTCGCGGGTTCTGCCGTAGCCTTCGTGGGTGACGAAGGAGGTCGCCAGCTCCCATCCGTCGTGGCCCAGGCCGTTCATCACGGCGTCGAGTTGTGCCTCATCGACAACGCCACCCCAGAAGCCCTGAGGGCGCAGTTTGACCGTCTTGTATTCCCATTCCACGCTGTATCATCTGTGTTGAATGCACGATCACCATTCGTGGGAAGTCTGACCGTCCGCTCTATGCGCGAACGCGGGGTCGGAACTTGTAGCCGTAGACGATCGTGCCTTCTTCGCCGTGCGTGCGCAGGCGCCGCGTGACCATCTCTACCGGCATCCCGATCTGCACATCCTTGGGCGCGACATCGGTGAGTTGGGCGGTGACGACCGGGCCCTCTTCGAGCTTGACGAGCGCCACGGTGTAGGGGGTATAGGGCTCGAAGCCCTCTGGCGCGTTGTAGACAGTACTGAACGTGTAGACTTCGCCGCGTCCGCTCAGGGGCGCTGGTGTCTTTGCCGGCTTGCCGCACTCAGGGCAGATATCGCGTGGAGGGAAGATGGCCGCCCCGCAATGCCCACACCGCTCGCCCTCGAGCCGATATCGCTGTCCCCTTAACCGCCAATCGTTCGCGACCTTTGCTTCCATTTGTGTGCACTCCTT
>JAXGUU010000341.1:0-4466 GCA_040774145.1 Anaerolineae bacterium | reverse complement strand
TGCGGCGGCGTCACCTCGCTGACCGCCTGCACCTGCTCATAGACATCCCACCATGGCCGCGCTTTGGTCTTGTAGGCCATATAGCCCTGCGCCAACGCCGCCTGTGCCTCCTCAGCAAGCGCCTCAGGTGGCATATCGATATTCCACCAGGAGATCGGGCACCACTGGCGCACGCGAGGCAGATTGAACAGGCGATAGACCGGCACGCCCAACGCCTTGCCCACCAGATCATAGAGTGCCATCTGGAGCCCGGCCCCAAGCGCGTCGTCGCCCAGGAAATCCGCCGGGTTGCCACCCTTGACCTGTTCGATCGCTGCCTCCGGGACACATCCCCATGTGTAGTGCGGCAGCGTCTCCCCATAGCCGACGAGATCGGGCACGTCCGTGGTGATGCGGATCACCTCACTGATCCGCCACTGCCCCACCTCGCGTGCGTTCCACGTCCGGCACCTCGGCGTGAAGGGCACATCGACTACGATACGCTCGACGCCGGTGATACGCAACTTGGCTGCGGCCCTCATCGTCTCATCCCATCCTCTCTCAACCGTCACGCCGGCTCCTCCTCTCCCTTGATGTCGGAGATAACGCGCAACGGAGGATCGGCCCGCAACGGCGTCAGGTCATCACAGCGGACGATCGTGTCGCCCTCTGCGGTGTAGATCCGCAGTTGGCTTAGATCGTTCGTCCCCAGACCCGCCCCAGCCGCTACCTTCAGGTAGATCAACGCCTGTGGGTCAAAGCCCATCAGGTAGCTGGCGACGCTATCGACCGCCACCATATTCACGCCGGCGACGCAGAGGCCCAACGCGTAGTTGTTGCCGCGATTAAACCCCGTACCGTCTCGGGCCACGATCCCATCAACCAGATTGAGAGCCGGCTGAACCACCTGAGCCAGGTCGGCAAGCCGTCGCGCTAACCCTGTCTGCCACCGCTCGTGCATCGTCCGATCCATCCAAAGCTTCTTCGGCTGGTCGCCCGCGTTGACCGCCTCCGGCATATCCTGCCACGCCTGCGAGCAGAAATGCCGGTCGAAGACGTTGACCACGCCCATCAGGTTCTTCATGCAGAGGGTCGTGATGCCTAAGTTATGCGTCTTCATCTTCGGCGTGTTGATGAGCACCGTGTTGGGCGCCACCGCCAAACGGCTGACATTCAGTCGATCGTGACACAGGGGCTGAGGCACCGGTTTCTTGACGCAGGTATAGCTCGTTGGGGAGCGAAGCTTGACATCGAGCATCGCCTGCAGATCCGGATACCCGGTCTCGCGCCAGTGCCGGGGGCGATTGTCGTCCGTGTTGCGGGGGTCCTCGAGCACGTAGATGCTCCCACGGCGCGAGCCGTGAGCCAGCAGGTACTCAACCACGCCACGGACAAAGCTGGGATGCGTGCCGACGCCCGAGTCGGGATCGGCGAAGCGCTCCCCGACCGTCGCGTTAGGCTTGATCACCGCGTTCTCACCCTCAAGCATGACCTCCATCAGCGCCATCGCGTCTTGAGCCGTGCGGCGAAAGTCCTCCCACGTCGCCCCACCCGCCAACGGCGTCCGCGTAACCAATACAGCTTGTGGGTCATCCAACCAAGGGTGTAGCTTCAAGATAGGCCTCCAAGTTCAGATCAGGTGTCGTCGGGACATCCAGCTATCTCCAGAAGAGGAGCGGCGCGAACGCATGCAGGCTCCTGCGCCAGGTCTGCCACTCGTGCGCCGTCCCCGGTGACTCGTAAGTGGTGTAGGCGACACCCAGATCGTCCAGCACCTCACCGAACTTTTGCAGGCGCTGCACGAAGTGCAACTCCTCAGTGCCGGCGCTCATCCACAGCAACCGCACCTGGCGGTTGAAGGCCACCGGATCACTCAGGACTCCGCCGTAGTCGGCCTGGGGGTCGACGTCGAACATCGGGGCCCCGCTAAAGGCCGCAATCGTGGCGAAGGTCTCAAGGTGATTCAACCCGACGTGCAGCGCCTGCATACCTCCCATCGAGAGCCCGGCTATGGCGCGATGCTCACGGTCATCTAGGGTGCGATACGTCGTATCCACCATCGGCACCAGCTCGCCGATCACGAAATCCTCAAAGGCCTTCACGGTGCGTTGCATCGTCTGCCTGTCGGGGGGGCCGGCACGCATCGCGCTGAGGGGTAGAGTGTAGCCGCAATCCATCACCACAAGCATCGGTCGTGCCTCTTCAGCCGCGATCAGATTGTCCAGAATGAAGTTCGCTCGGCCCTGCCGGGTCCAACCGGTCTCGTCCTCTCCGGCCCCATGCTGCAGATAGAGCACCGGATACCTCATCCCCGGCTGCGCCTCATAGTCGGGGGGTGTGTAGACCATCGCCTGCCGCCACCTCTCCGAGATCTCCGAATAGTACCAATGCGCGCGCACCTCCCCATGCGGTACATCGTGGGGCTCGTAGAAATCCACGCCGGGTTCGGGCACTTCCACACCGGAGGTCGGCTTGCCGTAACCGAAGTAGGTCCGGCTCGATGGATCGTTGACCGCCACGCCGTCGATCAGCAGCCAGTAGTAGTGGAATCCCGGCACGACAGGCGGCAGGGTCACGCTCCACACACCATCGTCGTCGCGCATCATATCGAACGGCCCGGCCCCAAGGCCATCGCCGCCCTGGACCTGCACCGTGTGAGCCTCCGGCGCCTCAATGTGGAAGGTGACACGGAGATCCGAATGGATGCGGGGGAATGCCGCATCGCGGACGTTAGAGGTCGCGGGCCACGTCTCCGTCAGATCGATCTGCATGATGTCACTCCTTTGGACTTGCGGCTAGAGATCATCATCCCGAAACATCTACCGAACGGATGTCGTGCAGGTCTCGCACGGGGAGATGGTGATCAGGTGTCTGGAAGATCCCTCGACGGCAACAGCGCCGTCAACCGATCGATGTAGGGTCGTAGAGCCGGAAAGAGCTCACAATAGACCTGACCGTAGAGCCGATCATAAAGGCCACGTCGTGCCGGATCGGGCTCGATCACGCCGGGCGCAGTATGTGACATAGCGGCTGCAGCCACACCGGTGTCCGAAAAGATGCCCGCACCTGCTGCTGCCAGGATGCCCGCGCCAAGCGCCGCTGCCTCGGCTGCCCCCGAGCGCGCCACCGGCTTACCGGTTACATCCGCGATGATCTGACGCCATCGCCGGCTCCGCGCCCCACCTCCCATGGCAGTATAGCCCGCCACCGGGCAATGCAAAGCCGCCTCAACCCCCTCGACGTGCAGGCGCACCTCGAAGGCGATGCCCTCCAGGATGGCCCGGTAGAGGTGCGCGGGCGTATGGATCCCCCGCCATCCCACCGTGATGCCGCTCGCCTCGGCGTCCCAGTAGGGGTTCATCGCGCTGTTCATATAGGGCACGAAGATCAAGCCCTCCGCTCCCGCCGGCGTCTCCTCGAGTCCGTCATCGAAGCGCTCCAGCAGCTGTTCCGCGGCCTCCCCGTGCGCCCCCATGAAGGTCTCGACGAACCAGGTCACCGTGTAGGTCCCCCCCAGCAGCACCGTCTCCAGGCTATAGGTGCCGGGCACAGCCCCGACCATCGTACGAAAGGCACGATCCGTGACATAGCGCTCGGTCACGGTTCCCGTCACCACCGCCGTGCCCAGGTTGAGATAACAATCTCCGGGCGCGACGATGCCGGCGCCCAGGCCACCGGCTTGCCCATCGCCCACGCCCGCCACGACCGGTGTGCCCTGCGGCACCCCACAGACCCTCGATGCCCCAGCCGTCACCTCTCCCACGATAGCACCCGGTGGGTAAGCCTCCGGGAGTTGATCGATGGAGACGCCAAGAATCTCGAGGAGCGCGTCGTTCCACGTATCGCGCCGCAAGTCGAAGAGCCCCGTGGGATCAACACATCCCCAGCCGGTGCGGTATCTGCCTGTGAGTCGATGGGTGAGGAAGGCGCCCACATCGAGGAACTTGCCCACGCGGGCGAAGAGCTCGGGCTGGTGCTCGCGCAGCCAGGCGATCTTGACCGCCGTGAGGTTGCCCGAGAGCGGCTTTCCCGTCTCTCGATGGAACCGTTCGGCGCCATACGCTGCGGCGATGCTGGGAAGCAGGCTACCGGCCCGCTCGTCCATCCAGAGAATCGCCGGACGCAGGGGTGCGCCCGCCGCATCCACCGGGACGAAGGTCTCACGCTGCGGAGCGATGCACAGAGCCGCGATGCGCCGTGCCAGATCGGGCCGATCGTTGAGCGCCGCACGGATCGCGATGGCCAACGCATCCCACCACGCTTCGGAGGACTGCTCATGCCACAGGGGACGGGGCTTTGAGAGGGCAAGGGCCGCGCGACCCTCGGTAACGACGCGCCCGCGCAGATCCCACACGACCGCCTTGCACGCCGTCGTGCTGGCATCGATCCCCAGGACCAGCGCCTCGCTGCTCATCCACTCATCCCCTCACTCGACCCATGGCAACCCATGGTAGCCCAGGTCCTCGCAGCCGACGGTAGGACCACAC
>JAXGUU010000340.1:0-4504 GCA_040774145.1 Anaerolineae bacterium | reverse complement strand
CTGAAGATCGTCCAGGTCTGTGGCCTCCCACAGGTCGCGCGCTGCGGAGTTGAGGTGATGGCGTGCCGTCTCCAGCATCTCCACCTCGCTCTCGCTCAGCTCGACGCCGGGCTTGTGCAGCTCGCCGATGGCGTCGCGGACGAGGACCGTGAGTTGCGAGAGTTCACCCCAGAGCACGGCGAGCTCGGCAGCGTTGTCGATCCGCTGGGCCAAGGCCGGCACCTGTGCCATCTGCAGTTTGGTGCCCCTGAGCAACTCGCGTGCGGCGGTGTAGAAGCGTGGCTCCTCCAGCTCGATATCAGCGGGCGGTTCTGCCTGGTCGATCGCCGGGCGGGCATTGTGGAGCAACCTGCGGCCCAGCCGATCGAGTCTGTCACGGAACTCGGCCCAGATCTCGGTCTGCTGTTCGAGCTCCCCAAGCGGTGTGAGGATCGTGGTCTGGAAGTACTCACGCTCCTCGTCGGTCAGCGACCCATAGTGGCCGCGATCCCAAGCGCGAATGGCCTCGTCGAGGCGCTCCCTCTGCGCGTGGAAATCCTCCGCGACGGTATAGCCGTGGACGGACTTGCGCAGCTTAGCAAACGTGAGCCCGATAGCGTTGAGACGCTGCAAGAGTTTGAGTGTCGTCCGTCGCACGGTGAGGTAGCGCTGCGCGAAGCGGGCGACGGCAAGGCCCAGCAGGAGACTCAGGAGGGGCCAGAGGATGATGTCCTTGACGTTGACGCTCAAGGCGACGCTGCCCCTATCGGCGTCCTGTGGCGCGAGGTCCACGGTGCCCTCATAGGCGCCCGTGAGCCCCCAGCGCCGGTCGAAGGCGAGGCGCAGGCGGGCAGCGTTATCGTCCGAGCGTGCGGCATCCAGGTCGACGGCCAACCCACCACCGCGCGAATTGGTCAGGTAGCCTATCCGGGCCGGTGCCTGCGAGAGATCCCCCGCCGCAGCAAGCGGGAGTGTGCAGCTGACGGCGAGCCCACGGAAGCAGATCGGATCCAGGAAGGGCAGGATGCGCACCGCATTGAGCGTCCACGTCTCGACGGCGGGCATCGTGGCAGATGTCGTCTGATGTGAGGGTACGGCAACCGTCACGTTCTTGCGCAGGACGGCATTGTGGGATGGAACGGTGAGAACGAGCGAAGCTGTGTAACGGCCCGGCGCCAAGGGGACCTCGCGGCTGAGGACGGCCATCAGCGAGGCTTGCCCGGCCGGACCGATCGTGATCGTAGCGGGATAGGATCGCAAGAGCTCCGCGGAGGGCCACGTCTCCTCGCTGTCCTCCGCCACAAAATCGGTGAACTCGACCGTGACCTCGAGCGTGTCGGTGGTGTTGTTGAGGAGGGTCGCCGCGATTGCTTCGGGCCAGTTCGTCACGCTGGGCTCCGGATCGCCGAAGGCAATAGGGAGCGGCGCTTGGGCGCCGACGGGTGCGGACATCAGCCCCACCAAGCTCAGCAGCGTGGCGACGATCAGCCATCGTCTCGATATCATGGATGCAGCCTCCTTCACAGAGCCTCGCGGATCAGTGTTACCGGACACCGTGTAGGCTCATTATACTGTGAAGGTGGAAAAGCGCGCAAGCCTACGGGACCTCAGGTGCAACGACAAGAGGGCGGGACACTTCCCGCCCTCTTCGCAGAGCTTGGGTTACCTAGCTGCGTCGCCGACGTGGAATGACGACGATCGCGCCAGCGCTGAGCAATAGTCCAAACACAGGCATGACGACGTAAGCGTTGGTCGGTGCATCAAGCGCTGTGAGCGTGATAGCGGTAGGGGGATCGAAGAAATCGTTTTCCCCCGGCTTCTTGGCTGGTGAATGGTGTGAGAACGGTGAGTACACGGTGTAAGAACAACCATCAGGAAGATCCACGGACCATTCGTAGACCATCGCCCATTCCCATTCATAGATGGCGCTATAGGTGATGGGCGCCGTAGCTGAGATCACTCCGCCTTCGGGCCACCCGTCGAGTCCGATGACCGTGTCAGGATTGTCTGGATCAAATGGCGACTTCCACGTCTCGGGATTGTTACCGTTCACTTCCATAGTGAACAGACTTGCACTGTTTGCCAAGTTGCTCGCGTAATTGTTCATGTTCCAGACCAATGAGCTGGATGACTCAATACCGGCGGGAGGGCCGCCAAACCCTTTGTCATTCAAGTGACTTGAGACCCAGTTCATCTCCGTATTGACAGAGCTCTTAGCATCGTTACTGCCCTGTTGAGCATAGCCCTGTCCCCATTCATACGTTGTACCGCAGATAGTCGCTGTGAAAGAGGCGAACTCAGAGTTCGTCAAGTGCCGGGCGGGGCGAACGTTTCCTCCCCTGGGCCATCCGGCGCTTTTCTGATAGTCCGAATAGGTTGCATCAAATACGTTATCATTCCAGTTGCCGTCGACGACGAGCGCCACGTAGAGCCTGTTGTTATGATCATCGACATAGGTATACAGTTTGCTGTCGCTGGCGTAGGCCTTGGCATAGAACTCGTAGATCTCGTGATCACCATCTCCCCAGAATAGGCCGTTGACCGTCGGCGGCCCGGGATCTGCCGATACCGGCTGCGGGAAAGCGATGAATGATAGCAGAAGACCGAGGATGGCAAGTGCTGACATGATGGCGCCACGCCACTGAGGTCTGTAACTCTTACGACCAAGTCCAGATGCTCTCTCTTGGGTCTGCGTGTATTGACTACGCATGGTGATGTTCCTCCATAGTGTTGCTGTTCCTGATTACTTACATTATACGATATTGTCTCCGCAATGCAAGTACCAATGGTTAGGAGAATTGCATCTGCACGCAAACCTGATTCTAACCCTCTAACCAAACGTGGTTGGAAGGGCCTATCTCGCGGCGGATCAGCTCTCGCTGCGTTGGGAGCAAGGGGCCGGGGGGGAAGGCAAGGTCGCCGGCAAGCGCGTTCGGCCCCAGACGGGACGCACTGTGACGGACGTGAAGATGGCGCTACAGAGAAGGACTAGGCGCGATGGTAGAGGCGCTGCAGGAGCAGGATGCCGATCAGAAAGGCCACCGCGCAGATGAGGTAGATCCAGGCCAGTGGCATCACGAGGACGAGGGCATAGGCGAGGAAGGGCCCCGCTGCGGAGCCGATGTCTCCGGCGGTGGCGTAGGCGCCCATCACGGCGCCCCGCCGCCGGGTGGGCGCCAGGTCACCCATCGCGGCTGTGAGGGACGCCATGCCCGCGCCGGCGCTTGCGGCACTGAGGATGATGGCGAGCACGATGAGGGGGAGCGACCGGGCCATCCCCAGCAGAGTAAAGCCCACGGCGCCGGACATCAGGCTGCCCATCAGGACAAAACTCCGCTCGTTACGTCGGTCCGAGACGTGGCCTGCGAGAGGGCCTGTGCTGCCGGCGATGACCGAGCGGAGCGCCGAGAGGACGCCGGTTGCCGAGGCGACCCCCAGTGCGAGGGCCCCGACCGTGACCTGGGGACCGAATCGCTCGATCAGGAGCAGGTTGAGTGTGGACAGGGCTATGCCCTCGCCCACGAACTGAAAGATGAGCGTCAGGAGCAGGACCGATAGCAGGCGCGGGTTACGCCTGAGGGTCTCCCGGATGCGCCGGACGGCGCCTGGGGCCCACGCTCGGTGCTCCTCAGTGGGGGCGTCGGGTCGCTCCGGCTGTGTCTCCGGCAAGGCCCATACGGCGATGAGCAGCCCCGCCCCGGTCGTGACGGCATAGAGCTGCATCGTCGTTCGGAAACCGACGGTATCGACGAGAAAGCCGCCGAGGAGGGGCCCTGCCGCGAACCCTACCAACATCCAAGCATGATAGATGCCGATCAGGCGCCCGCGATTGGCGCGTGTGCTGATGTCCTGCACCATGGTCATGCCGCCGACGTTGATCAGCGTCCAGGCTATGCCCCACAGGAGGCGCGTCAGCAGAAAGGGAAGGAAACCGGTCACGAGTCCGTAGCCCAACGTTGAGCACGTCCCCAGCGCCATACCCAGCAGGAAGAGCCGTCGCCGCCCGACGCGATCGAGGCGTGCGCCGATCAGAGGGTTACCGGGCAGCCGGATCAGGCGGTTGATGCCGAGCATCACGCCGACGGACGCTAAGCTGAGCCCAACCACCTCACGCTGACTCGGCAGGACGGCGTAGAGGGTCAGGTCACCGAAAAGCGAGAGGCAGACAGCCAAGCCTAGCGGCAGCAGCACACGGCGCGGGTTCTCATAGCGGGTCCATGACGGGGATCTGGGGGGCATGTCGGCTCACTTGGTGGTCTGTCGAAGGGCTGAAAGGGATGACCGGACCGGGTGTGTCTTGTCTGGGTCCTACTGGGGTATGCGGTAGCCGCCCCCAACGTAGAGAAGTTGGCCTGTGAGCCAGCGTGCCTGCTCCGACGCGAGGAAGACCACCACGTCGGCGACGTCCTCGGGGTCTCCGACGCGCCGCAGTGGCGTGTCGGCGGCGATCTGCCCCACTTGATCCGGTGTCAGATAGCCGGTCTGAATCGGCCCCGGTGCCACGACGTTGACGGTGATGCCGTAG
>JAXGUU010000339.1:0-4532 GCA_040774145.1 Anaerolineae bacterium | reverse complement strand
GCGGGCAGATCGCTCAGATGCTTATCGATCAACAGGGCGATGCGCCGCTCCGAGAGGGACCCAATCTCGGCGATCGCGAGCGCCAACGTGTCCGCAGCCAGCGCGACCGGCTCGGCATGGAAGTTGCCGCCCGACAGAACCTCGCCGGTCTCCACAAAGACCAACGGGTTGTCGGACACAGCGTTGGCCTCGATAGCCAACGTCTCTGCCGTGCACCGGATGAGGTGCAGACACGCCCCCATCACCTGCGGCTGGCAGCGCAGGCTGTAGGGGTCCTGGACCCGCGAGCAGGTCCGGTGCGATGCGCGGATCTCGCTCCCTGCCAGCAATCCGCGGTACGCAGCTGCAGCCGCGCTCTGGTCCGGATGCCCACGCACCGCATGGATGCGCGCGTCGAAAGGCACATCGGACCCCATCGCCGCATCGACCGACATCGCGCCGGTGACCAGAGCGGACGCGAACAGGTCCTCCGTCCGGGAGAGCGCCGCCAGGGCCAACGCGGTCGACACCTGGGTCCCGTTCAGCAGCGCCAGCCCTTCCTTCGGGCCAAGGGTCAGGGGCTCCAGCCCAAGCTCAGCCAGCACCTCGGCCGCCGGGCGCAGCTCGCCGCGCCAACGCACATCGCCCAGACCCAGCAACGCCATCGTCATGTGCGCGAGGGGCGCGAGGTCACCCGAGGCGCCCACCGACCCCTTCGCCGGGATGCACGGCGTGACGCCGGCGTTGGTCAGATCGACCAGCCGGTCGACCGTCGCTTGGCGGACACCTGAGTACCCCTGCGCCAGCGCGTTTGCCTTGAGCACCAGGATCAGCCGGACCACGTCGTCGTCGAGCAGCGGCCCCACGCCGGCGGCATGCGAGAGCACCAGGTTTTTCTGCAACAGCGCCAGGTCCTCATCCGAGATGCGCGTGTTAGCCAGTAGCCCGAACCCGGTGTTCACGCCATAGACCGTCTTGTGGGCCGCCAGCACATCGAGCACGACCTGGTGCGAGGCCTCGATCGCGCCGCAGCACCCCGGATCAAGCTGCAAGCGCGCCGGCCCTGCCCACACCTGCCGCAACTGAGAGAGCGTCAACGCTCCGGGCGTCAGCAATAGCTCGACCAAGGGCACCTCCTCGCGAAGCAAGGATGAAGGCAGATAGATGAAGGATGATTGCCGGAGCGTCCTGCCCGATCTCCACCCGGCTCACCCTTCATCGCGCCTGCATCGGCAGATCCAGACCCTTCTCACGCGCACACGTGATCGCGTCCTCGTAGCCCGCATCGGCGTGCCGCATCACGCCGGTTCCGGGGTCGTTGGTCAGCACCCGTTCGAGGCGCCGCGCCGCGGCCTTCGTCCCATCCGCGACGATGACCAGCCCCGCGTGCTGCGAAAAGCCCAGGCCCACACCACCGCCGTGATGGAAGCTCACCCACGTGGCGCCGCTCACGGCGTTCAGCAGCGCATTGAGCAGGGGCCAGTCCGAGACCGCATCCGTACCGTCACGCATGCCCTCGGTCTCGCGGTTGGGACTCGCCACCGAGCCCGAGTCGAGGTGATCGCGCCCGATCACGACCGGCGCCTTCAGCTCGCCCGAAGCCACCATGGCGTTGAACGCCAGCCCGAGCCGTGCCCGGTCGCCCAGCCCCACCCAGCAGATCCGTGCGGGCAGTCCCTGGAAGGCGATGCGCTCACGAGCCATATCGAGCCACTGGTGGAGGTGCGCATCATCGGGCAGCAGCTCCTTGACCTTCGCGTCGGTCCGGTAGATGTCCTCGGGGTCACCGCTCAGCGCCGCCCAGCGGAACGGCCCGACGCCACGGCAGAAGAGCGGACGGATGTAGGCGGGCACGAAGCCCGGGAAGGCAAAAGCGTCCTCGACACCGGTCTCAAACGCCATCTGCCGGATGTTGTTGCCGTAGTCGAACACGGGGATGCCCTGCGCGTGAAAGGCCAACATCGCACGCACCTGCACCGCGATCGAGGCCTTGGCTTCGCGCACCACGCGCTCGGGATCCGTGCGGCGCAGCGCCGCCGCCTGCTCGAGCGTCCACCCGACCGGCAGGTAGCCGTTGAGCGGGTCGTGGGCCGAGGTCTGGTCGGTCACGGCATCGGGGTGCACGCCCCGGCGCACCAGCTCGGGGAAGATCTCACCCGCGTTGCCCAACAAACCAACAGAGATGGGGGTCTTGGCCCGGCAGGCGTCCTCGATCCTGTCGAGCGCACGGTCGAGGTCGGTCTCCATCACATCGACGAACCCCATATCGAGTCGCCTCTTGATTCGCGCCGGATCACACTCCACCGCGAGCATCGAAGCCCCTGCCATCGTGCACGCCAGGGGTTGCGCGCCTCCCATCCCCCCCAAACCGCCGGTCAGGATCCACCGGCCCGACAGGTCGCCGCCATAGTGCTTCTTGCCGCACGACACGAAGGTCTCATAGGTGCCCTGGATGATGCCCTGGCTGCCGATGTAGATCCACGACCCCGCGGTCATCTGCCCGTACATCATCAGGCCGCGCCGGTCGAGCTCATTGAAGTGCTCCCAGTTCGCCCAGTGCGGCACCAGATTGGAGTTCGCGATGAGGACGCGCGGGGCGTTGGGAGTGGTACGGAACACCCCCACGGGTTTGCCCGACTGCACCAGCAGCGTCTCGTCGCGACGCAGGCGTCGCAGCACTTCCACAATCTTGTCGAAACACTCCCAGTTGCGTGCAGCGCGGCCCATCCCGCCGTAGACGATGAGCTCGGCGGGCTTCTCGGCCACCTCGGGATCGAGGTTGTTCATCAACATCCGCAGCGCCGCCTCGGTCTGCCACGACCGGCACGACCGCGCTGTCCCTCGTGGCGCCCGCACCACACGATCAGGATCGTAACGGTTTGCCATGGAGCCCTCCTCCTGCGCTAACGGTCCGCCAAGGTGGTTCGTAGTAACCGCTTCAGCGGTTCTGCCGGCGCCCAGTCTACTCGGCGCCGGCTGCGGCACCGCGACGACTGAAGTTGCCCCTGCGAACCCCAGACCTCAGCTTCACTAAGCACCAGTCAGAGTATACTTTGGCATGACAAGCCATGCAACGGAGGAACTGCCGTGAAAGCTGACCTGCTGGTCCGTAACGTGACAGCGGCAACGATGGTGGGAGGACGCTATGGCCTGATCCGCGACGCCAACATCGCCATCGAGGGCGAGCGCATCGCCTGGATCGGTCCGGCACAGGATCTGCCTGCAGGGCTGGCCTCGCGCGCAGATATCAACGGTCACGGACGCCTCGTGACGCCCGGGCTCATCGACTGCCACACGCACATCGTCTATGGTGGCAACCGCGCCAACGAGTTCGAGCAGCGCCTGCAGGGCATCGCCTACGAGGCCATCGCTCGCCAGGGCGGCGGGATCATGGCCACGGTCCGCGCGACACGCGCGAGCACGGCTGCAGCCCTTGCAGCCTCTGCACGCCCAAGAATCCTGGCTTTGTTACGCGAAGGCGTGACCACTTTGGAGATCAAGACGGGCTATGGCCTCGACGTCGAGAGCGAGCTAAAGCTACTGGATGCGATAGAGCTGCTTGCCGGCGAGCTGCCTGTCGACGTGTTCCGCACCTTCCTCGGCGCCCACACCCTGCCCCCTGAGTACCGCGACCGGCCTGACGCCTACGTCGACCTCGTCTGCGAGGTAATGATCCCCGCGGTCGCAGGGCGCGTCGACGCCGTCGACGTCTTCTGCGAGTCGATCGCCTTCTCGCTCGAGCAGACGCGTCGGATCTTTGAGGCGGCTCGGGACCACGCCCTTGCGGTGAAGATCCACGCCGAGCAGCTCAGCGACCAGGGAGGCGCAGCCCTCGCCGCGTCGATGGGCGCGCTCTCGGCGGATCACCTCGAGCACCTGGCGGAGGAGGATGTGGTCACGATGGCTGCGTCGGCGACGGTCGCCGTGCTCTTGCCGTGTGCGCTCTACACGCTGCGGGAGACGCGCCGCCCGCCAGTGGACCTATTGCGTGCGCACGGCGTGCCGATGGCGGTCGCGACCGACGCCAACCCGGGGACCTCACCGTGCTTCTCGATCCTGTTGGCGATGAACATGGCGTGCGTGCTGCTGGGGCTCACGCCGGAAGAAGCGCTTGCCGGCGTCACCGTGCAGGCGGCGCGGGCGCTGGGAAGGGAGGCATCGGTTGGCACGTTGGAGCCGGGGAAGCAGGCTGACCTGATCCTCTGGGACATCGAGACGCCCGCCGAGCTCGCCTATGCCACCGGCTACAACCCCGGGGCCACCGTCATCCGCCGCGGCGCCCTACGCGATGGTGGGCAGATTGCTTGACTTGGCGCATGGGCGGCTCTGGAGAGCCGCCCTACATGACGGACCGGGCAGAGTGAGGGGACAGATGATGCACAGAGGGTCGCGACCCTATCCGAGGGAGGGCGGGTCTCCTGACCCGCCCATCCACTCCCGCCGCCCTACCCCGGACGGCTCGTCCGCTCTGCTCCGGTGGAAGGTATGCCTATGGCGCCGACAGAGCGTCAGGGTACCCGTTCCACCTCGACGACGTAGTGCTGTGACCGTGC
>JAXGUU010000338.1:0-4561 GCA_040774145.1 Anaerolineae bacterium | reverse complement strand
TGTCCCGGGGCGTGGGACGCGGCAGCCTCTCCGATCCGCAGCTCTCGCCGTCAGACCAGCCCGCCCCGAGACGGGGCGGGAAGCCTGTGGCCGAATGCTTGCAGCCCCTCGTCTGCGAGGGCCCCCTCGTACTTGCTTTCCTCGCCTGTCGGGCGATAATCCACCGAAATCGAAAACTACCGTTGAGCCACATCCGCCGCAGAAGAGGAGCGCTACGTGAACCGAGAGAGCCTACGCAGACTGGGCACGGTCGCCGCCGTGATCGTGGGGTTGTTGATTGTCTATTCCATCCTGAGCCAACACGCCTACTTCCTGTCGCGTGTTGATCAGCAGGAGGTCGGTGTGCGGTTTCGGGGAGGGAGCATCCACGAGATCGTGGGTCCCGGCGTCTACAGCGACGTAGCCCTCTTCGCTGAGATCAAGATGGTCTCCAGCGAGGCGATTGCCTTCTCGGTGGAGGACGTCGAGGTGATCACGCGCGATCAGCAGCGCGTGGGCCTGAAGGTGAGTGGCGACGCGTTTCGGCCCGGCATCGCGCAGGCCGAGCTGCTGCGTGAGTTGTGGGCCTCGTACCAGGGGCTCTACCTCAGCGATGACGCCCTGCGCTTTCGCGTGAACGATCTGGCGCTGCAGGCGATGAAGTCGTGTGTGGGGGATCGCACTTTCACCGAGAGTGTCATCGGTGCTTCGCGCGATGTGCTCTTGCAGTGCATCGATGAGCGGCTCAGCCTGCTGGCCGGCAACCTGGGTATCGATATCCGGAACGTGGCGATCCCCAACGTGATCCTCTCCGAGGAGGTGCAGGCGAGCCTCGATGCGATCACCAAGAGCCGGCTGGATACGGAGCTGGCGCAGCAGGACGCGATCAAGGCGCGCGAGCAGGCGGCAGCGGATCAGGCCCGGGAGGAGGGCGCGGTGCGCGTCACGTTGGCGCGGCAGCAGGAGGAGGTCCGGCAGCGCACGACGCTGGCCGAGCTGGAGCGCCAGCGCCTGGAGGCGCAGCGCTCGGTGATCGAGGCGGAGAAGTCCAACGACCTGCTGGCGGCTCAGCGGGATCTGGAGATCAACGCCGCCCGGGCGGATGCGGCGGTTGCGGCGGCGCGTGCGGCGCTTGCCGAGGACCTGGTGCTGGCGGAGGTGTACGCGGATAACCCCGCCTACGCCTACCTGCAGGCGTTGGTCACCAACGCCTCGGCGCTGCGCGAGACGGACAAGATCATCTTCACGCCTGAGGGGACCTCGCCGACGATCGTGGTGCCGGGGCCGGGGATCTACCCGACGATCTCGGCAGACGGACAGAGCGTGGCGCCGGTGCCGGCCCCTGCTGAGGTGGAAGCGCCGTAGCCGTCCCTTCCGGGTGGCTCCGTCTATTCCCCAGCCACTCGGCAGGTTCAGAGGATGCAGACGCGGCCCGGAAGGGCAGAGGGAGGATCGTGATGACACAACCACATCCGGTGCAGGGCGATGCGCCTGCGGTGCAGGGCGATGCGCCCATCCGGCTGTTCAAGTCGGACCTGTTGGAGGTCTTCACCCACGTTCACCCGGTGGTGGTCGCCGTGATCTGGCTGCCCGTAGGGGTCTATGCCCTGGTGCGAGCCCTGCTGACGCCGGTGTTGGGTGCCCTGGGGATCGTGGTCGGCGTGGGGGCGGGGCTCCTGATCTGGACGCTGGCCGAGTACACGCTCCATCGTTTCGTCTTTCACTTCCGGCCCCGGGTACCGTGGCAGGAGCGCCTGTCGTTTCTCTTCCACGGCGTCCATCATGCCCAGCCGCGTTGCAAGACGCGCCTGGTGATGCCGCCTGCGGTCAGCCTACCGCTGGCCCTGCTCTTCTACGGCCTCTTCAGGCTCGTGATCGGCGGCCTCATCGGCGCTCCGACGTGGATCGCCCCGGTCTTCGCCGGCTTCACCTTCGGCTATCTGGCCTATGATCTGACCCATTACGCGACCCATCACTTCAGGATGCAGCGCGGGTATTTCAGGATGGTGCGTCGGCACCACATGTTGCACCACGCTAAGACGCCGAACCAGCGGTTCGGCGTGAGCTCGCCGCTGTGGGACCTCGTCTTCGGTACCGAGCCCAGAGACGCTGCGCCCGCACCGGCAGGGAGGCGCGCTTGACGCATCCCGCCGCGGGGCCCTCAGCCCTCCTCACGACGAAGCTCTATGTGCCCCGTCCCCGTGCGGATCAGGTGGCCCGGCCCCGGTTGGTCGAGCGCCTTCATGCCGGGTTGCGTGGCGCTGCGGCAGTGACCCTGGTCTCGGCGCCGGCGGGCTTCGGCAAGACGACGCTGCTCAGCACGTGGGTTGAGGCTCTGGCGGCTGAGCGACACATCGCCTGGCTCTCCTTGGGGGAGGAGGATAACGACCCCATTGCCTTCTGGACCTACGTGGTGGCGGCGCTTCGGGAAGCAGTGCCGGAGGTCGCCCCTGAGCTGATGGCGCGGCTGCGCTCCCCTGACGTGCCCGAGCCCACGGCGGTCGTGACGACGCTGGTCAACGCCCTGGCCCTCGCCGACCCCGTGCTGTTCGTCCTCGACGACTACCACGAGATCGTGACCGAGGCGATCCACAGGTGTGTCGCACAACTGATGGAGCATCTGCCACCGACCTGCCATCTGGTCCTCGCCGGTCGCACCGATCCGCCGTTGCCCGTCGCGATGCTGCGCGCCGGCGACCTGCGATTCACGGCTGAGGAGGCGCTGGCCTTCTTCAACACGACGATGCGGCTGGGTCTGAGCGCGGCCCACGCCGAGGCGCTGGCGCGCCAGACCGAGGGGTGGATCGCCGGGCTGTAGTTAGCGGCGCTGTCGCTGCAGGGGCGCCCGGACGCTGCGAGTTTCGTGCACTCCTTTGCCGGCAGCCACCGCTACGTGATGGACTACCTGGTGGAGGAGGTGCTCGGGCGGCAACCCCCGACCTGCAGGACTTCTTGCTGCCGACATCGGTCCTGCGGTCGCTCTCGGGCCCCTTGTGCGACGCTCTCACCGGACGGGACGACGGTCAGGTGGTGCTGGCGCCGCTGGAGCGGGCCCAGCTCTTCGTGGTGCCGCTCGACGCTGAGCGTCGCTGGTCTCGCTATCACCATCTCTTCGCCGAGTTCCTGCACAGTCGGCTGCGCAGGCAGCAACCTGAGAATGTCGGCTCGCTTCACCTCCGAGCCGCGGCGTGGTTTGAGGGCACGGGGCGCGTTCGCGACGCTGTGCATCACGCCCCGGCTGCCGAGGACTACGAGCGCGCCGCGGCCCTGGTGCAGGAAGCTGCGAACACGCTGCTGAGCCACGGCGATACGGGCACGCTCCTGGGATGGCTTGACTCCCTGCCCGAGACGTGGCTGCGTCGGCACCCGATGCTGGTCGTGATCTATGCCTTGGTGAACATGTATGCACTGCGACTCGACGTGGTGGCGCACTGGCTGGAGACCGTCGCTGCAGCGCTGCCCCCGTGCCCGCCGGAGGGACAGGCGGATGGATCGGAGGCGCGGGCGTTATGGGCCTGCTGGTATGCCGTCCACGCTTACTGGACGCGCCTGGTCCGCCGTGACTATGAAGCCGGCTTTGACGAGACTGAGAGAGCCCTTTCGCTGCTGCCTACGACGACATCACGGTGGTGCGCCGCTGGGTGACCGCCAAGCTGCAGGGGATCAAGGCTGGGGGTCCGGATGGGCTCGTGGCCGATGTTGCGACGTCGCCGATGACCTATACGGTGTTGGTGCGTGCCCTGGCTGCGCTGAGCCGCGAGGACGAGGCGCTGGAGATGGCGGCCACTTCGCTCGACGTCCTGGAGGGCCGCGGTGCCGTTCACATCGAGGTGCGCCTGAAGTTGCTGCAGGCGCTCGCCCTCGATGCAGTAGGACGGCGACCTGAGGCGTTAGCGACGGTGGCGGAGGTGGTCTCCGTAGCCGAGCTTGACGGCCTTATCCGCCCCTTCGTTGACGAGGGGACGGCTATGGCCCAGTTGCTCTCGGCGTTGGTGGCGGGCTCGCCGGATGCGCCAAAGCTGGGCGACGCGTCACGCGCCTTCGCCGCGCGTGTGCTCGAGGCGTTCCCGCCCGGGTGCCGCGCCTCCGCTCTTGAGCGGGAGCCCACCATGAGCTCGGCGTCGCCCCGCGACCAGGCGGGGTTGGTCGATCCTCTGACGGAGCGCGAGTTGGAGATCCTGCGTTACCTCGGCACGGAGCTTTCCACCCCCGAGATCGCCGATGCACGCTATGTCGCCGTCAGCACGGTGCGGTCGCACGTCAAGAGCGTCTACAGCAAACTCGGCGTGCACAATCGCGGCGAGGCCGTGGCGCGCGCGACCGAGCTGGGCTTACTCTAGATCCTGCTCGCGCTCCCTCGGACGTGTCCGGCAGGGCTATCGCATGTCACCGTTCGAGCGGCTGCGCGGCCTCCACGTCTGCGATCCGTAGGGCCTGCCGCGTCCGACGCCCCGGGACGGGGCTGCAAGCATTCGGTCACAGGCTTCCCGCCCCGTCTCGGGGCGGGCTGGTCTGACGGCGAGAACTGCGGATCGGAGAGGGTGCCGCGTCTGATGCCCCGGGACGGGGCTGCAAGCTGTCA
>JAXGUU010000337.1:0-4584 GCA_040774145.1 Anaerolineae bacterium | reverse complement strand
TCATCCCCCAACTCAGCCGCGGGCGTCCCCGGCTCATGGGAATAGGTGAAGACGCCCAGACGATCAAACTGCACCTCACGCACGAAATCGAGTAACGCCGCGAACTCCGCCTCGGTCTCACCAGGAAAGCCCACGATGAACGTCGTGCGCAGCGCGATGTCCGGCATCGCCTCTCGCAACGCCGCTAACGTAGCGCGGACCTGGGCCATATCCGCCGGGCGCCGCATCCGGCGCAACACGTCCGGATGCGCATGCTGAAGGGGAAGATCCACATAGGGCAGGATCTGGGGGGTATCCCGGATCACACGAATGAGCCGCGGGGTAATGTAACCGGGGAAGGTATAGAGCACGCGGATCCACGGGACCTCGGGGACCTGCGTGACCAGCGTCTCAAGGAGGTGCGCCAGGCCATCGCGCATGCCCCGGTCCGCTCCGTAATAGGTCGCGTCCTGGGCGATCAGATTGATCTCCAGCACGCCGTAGTCCCTGAGCTGGCGCGCGTCGTTCACGATCGCATCAAGATCGCGGCTCACGGCAGACCCTTTGATCGAGGGAATCGCGCAGAAAGCACACTGCCGGCTACAGCCCTCCGCGATCTTAAGGAAGGCACTTGGGCCGGAGATCACGTATCCCGGAGCAGCGACCTCCTCCGGCAAGGTCGCCAGACGGTTCTCAATCAGCGAGAAGCTCGATCGCTCCCGAAGGGCGTCCCCCCTGGATGTTGCCCCGAGGGATCCGGCGAGGGTCACGATCTCAGGCCAGGAACGCGTGCCCAACACAGCATCAATGCGGGGGACGGCGTCTCTGATCCGGTCCGGATCACGCTGCGCCCAGCAGCCGGCGGCGACCAACCACTGGTCCGCCGTCAACTCCGCGGCTAGATCGCTGAGTGCCTCCAGCGACTCCGCGCGAGCTTGTTCGATGAAACCACATGTGTTGACGATCACGAGGTCCGCTTCATCGGCATTCAGCGTGGGCTCATGGCCGGCACGCTGAAGCAGCACGGCCATAGCATTAGCATCGACGGTATTCTTGGGGCAGCCCAACGAGGCGATGTAGAATCGGCGGAGAGGTCTCAAGCACCCTCCGAGAAGAGGTCCTCTTCGGCACCGGAGGAAGGCTGCAACGACGTCTCTCCCTCAGGCGTCCAGGCTCGCTGAACAATCTCGCCCTGCTCTCCCAGCGCGCCCCATAACGTGCCGTTGATGAGGAGCTCAAAGGCCCCCCCATTGCCTGTATTGACGATCACGATCTCCCCGCCTGCTGCCTCAATGGCCTGCTGAGGCTCCGCTATGCCCTGAAAGACGATCTCTGCATCGGCGGAAACGCTAATCCACGCGTGGCTCAACGGCACCAGGCGCAGACGCACCATCCCATCGTCGGCGACGGGGAAACTAGGGGTAGGCTGCACCGACGGCGTCGGCGGCGTATCGTTGGAGGTGACGGCTGCCTGAGTCGACGGGGCGGTTGACAGCGCATCGTCCGACCCGAACTGCAGCCACAGAAAACTCGCCACGGAGATCAGGACGAAGACGCCGAGCACACCAAGAAGGATTTTCATCAGCCCACCGGATGAGTTGGCCCGAACCGCGGCCCGCTCCTCCTCGGCAGACGGAGGCGGCGGCGCCCAGGTCCGCAGACCATCGCGGCCCGACGAATCCATCTCGGGCAGATCGATCCCCATCGCCTGCGTGACGGGTAACGGCTGCCCGCGGATCTCAGCGTCGTAGCGCGCCAGGGCCTCCTCGGTGGGCAATCCCAGATAACGGGCATAGTTGCGCAGGAAGCCACGCGCCTGAATCGGCCCGGGGAGCGCTTCGTAATCTCCCATCTCGAGCGCCTGAAGGTAGCGACGCCGGATGCGTAACGCCCGCACGGCATCCTCGAGATCCACCTTTCGCGTCTCGCGCGAACGGCGCAGCCATACCCCCAAGCTATCCGACATCAGACCTCAGTGGCTTCAACCGTCACCTTGACGCGACCGCGGATGCCCCCCGCCAACTTGAGATCAACCATATGGGTCCCCACATCGCGGATCGGGCGCTCCAGGGCTAGCCAGCGCTTGTCAAAGTCGCCCTCAAGCATAGCTGCCAGCTTCTCGGCGATATCTGCCGACGTGATTGAACCATATAGGCGTCCCGTCTCACCGGCCTTCACCTTGAAGACAATCTCCTTCTCCGCCAGCGAAGCGGCCATATCCTGCGCCTCTGCGCGCGCACGCTGCTCCCGTCGCACCTCGCTCTGCGCGTGTTGCTGTGCCGCATTGACGCGCCCTTCGGTGGCACGCACGGCCAGCCCCCGAGGCAGCAGATAGTTCCGCGCGTAACCATCGGCGACCGTCACCACCTCTAGGGCCTTGCCCACCCCGGGAACATCCTTCTTCAGAAATACCTTCATCACAAACCTCCAGAACCCTGTGTAGGTGTTTCACGTGAAACACCCCTATGATAGCGTATCGAGCCTCAAAGGCCAGCCTCGTAGGCCGCCGACCGCCGATACGAAAGAGGCAACGCAGAGATCTGCGTTGCCTATCCGCTGTATCCGATGCCGCTTTCCGGATTCGCAGGGGCCCTATCCAAGGATGCGGGTCTGCAGAATCAGCAGGAATCGGTAGAGGCGCTGCAGGAACGTGGGTTTCTCCACGAGGCTTAGGCCGGTCTGATAGGTCGCCAAGCCCTCCTGGCGTCGCCCCGACTTGAACATCGACATGCCCAGCGCCAGCAAGGTCTCCCCCTGCTTCTGTCGATCGTCGAGATCCTGAAAGATCGTCGCCGCTTCACTCCATGAGCGCTCGGCATCCTCCCGGCGCTTCATCGAGGCATAGACACTGGCCAAATTGCCGAGAGCCTGCGCCTCGCGGGAGGGGTCCTGGATGCGGACAAAAAGACGTTGAGCCTCCTCCAGCGCATCCAACGCCTCCTCCCACCGCCCCTGCTTGCGGCGGATGATCCCGATGTTGTTCAGCATCTCACCGACCTCAGCCTCGCGCTCCAGCTCCGCGAAGTGCTCCATCGCCTCACTGAAACGGCGGGCGGCCTCGTCGTAGAGTCCCTCTTGGAAGAGTCGCAGGCCGTCTTGTTGTAGTTCTTCCGGTTTCATCAGCGCCATATCGCTCCTTAAATACTGCAGCTGCTGCAAACGATGCGTCAATACGTGATCTCGAGAAGCCCTTCGGCGATGGTGCGCAACTGCCCCGCGGGCATCTGCGCCAAATGCATCGCCAACTCAAGATAACTCTGATTGATCGGCAAAAGGACAAACTCACGGATCTCTTCGGGCAACTGCCTGAACTGGTCGAACTCGCCGTGCTGTCGGTGCCAAGCGCCCACCTCGCTGTCGCGGTCGAGGAAGTAGTCCAACGTCACGCCCATCCCACGGCTGATGATCTCAAGATCGGCCACCGCAATACCCCGACGCCCATACTCATAGTCGGAGATCGTCGAGGCCGAACAACCCAACATCTCGGCAACATCTGCCTGGGTACGCTCGGTCTGCTGGCGGAGTTGGCGTAACCGAGCACCGACGATGCGGTGGCGCAACGGCAGAAAATGCTCCGGGTTCGGTAGATGCGCCTCCGCCGAGTCCTCGTTCAGCGAATCAGATGTCCGGAAAACGTGCAGGGGAACCTCCAGGAATCGCGCCAGAAGCTCGAGCTCAGGGAGCGAGATGGCTCGGGTGCCATCTTCATAGCTAGCCAGCCGGCTCACCGACACGCCCAGGACGGCAGCGCATTCACGTCGCGATGCGCGCGCCTGATCGCGAATGCTGCGAATCCGGATGCCCAATATGCGATTGCGCAACTCGCTGATCTCTTGATCCGCCATAGCCTCTCCTTAGCTCAACGTGGCTGCAGATTATCCACACGAAGCTTTGCGGTACAGCACTAAAAAGTGCAACCGCTCGATCCACGACAATCGTAGCAAGCAGATTCCATTATAGCATGGACCCTCAAATCCTCACACCTGCTGGGGATAACTTCTTCCCCTCGTGTAACCCCCAGGATTGGGATTAAGGCCCTCAGTAGACCCCAAGGTCTAGGGGCGCGGTCAAACTGCGAACACCGCAAACCCACCCGAACTGTGGATAACACCCCCTGTTTCCGTGGATAACCGGTTCAAACCGGGGAAAACCGACCCTGAATTCCCTCCAAGCGCCCCCGCAACCGAACGCCAACACGTGACCCCGCAACCCCGTCAACTTTTCGTCGCTCACCCCATTCCCCACGTTCTCCACACCGGTGCAGACAGCCATGTCGCAGTCATAGGGCCGCAGCGGCGATGGTCCACCAGATGTAGGGCAAAGGGATCGTTCTCCCCACAATCCCCCGCCCTACTACGAAGACTACCTTTATCCATACTCATTTATATAAGGGATGTACATTTTGATAGACACCACACCCCTTCGGAAGACATCACCAAGGACTCTTAGTGACAGCACGCATGGAAAAAAACTAGGGTAGCAAAATCAAATAGAGAGCAGCTCCTCCAGTCCTGCCAGATACGCTTCAGGATCGCGGCGGAACCGCCGTTGCAGCACCCGGCTGTAGCGACGCTTGACAAGCTCCTTGCGGAGCGCCTGCCATGC
>JAXGUU010000336.1:0-4593 GCA_040774145.1 Anaerolineae bacterium | reverse complement strand
CCTCTCGATCGATTCTGACCCATTACCTCTAGTCTACCACAGGGCTGCCGCATTTCAGCCACCTTCCGGGAAGCTCGCAGGCCCGTTGCGTCCCGGGCATCTAGGCGTCCGACGCCCTCTCTCTGGTGAGCAAGGCTCTTTGAGCTTCCCGGAAGGTCGCAGGCCCGTTGCGTCCCGGGCATCCAGGCGTCCGACGCCTTCTCTCTGGTGAGCAAGGCTCTTTGAGCTTCCCGGAAGGTCACGGGCTTAGCCCTGAGTCTACCCGAGCATGGCAGTTGTCAATGGGGTTAGTTGCTGGTATAATGCTCGATGGCAAGGATGACACCCGCGCCCACGGATGCTGTCCGTGGGACCAGATTGCGAGGCCTATGAGTACTAGCAGCATGTTGAGCAACGACCAGTATTGGGAGCAGTTTGCGGTCCAGGCGTCGGACCTTGACCACCTCGTGAACTTCCTCGTTGAGAGCGAGCGTCCCCATACGCTGGATGACCTCGCATTGGAGCTGACGCGTCGTCGCTACGAGCAGATGATGAGCCTGGTGGAGGAGACCCTCTCTCAGGGGCGCGTCTACCGTCCCGGGGAGAGCTATGAGGTCGGTGAGACCGTGATCCTGGCCCATATGGACAACGTGAAGGGCGAGGTCACGAACGTGCGGGTGGGACGCAACCCGGAGCACGAGCCGTTCTCGGTGATCCGCCTGCAGCTCGAGGGGGGCGGAGCGCGCGAGTTCGCGGCGCAGTTGCCTCAGGAGCATCCGCTGGACACGATGTCGTTCCTGGCGGATGACGAGATGAGCGCCGACGAGGTCTACGCTACCTTTGGGAGCGCGATTCGGGCCGAGTTGCTGGATGCGCTGGAGACCAACGCCCAGTTTGTGAGCGTCGGTCCGACGTGGTTTGTGCGCGCGCTGTTGGTCGAGATCTCGCCGGGGCAGATCAACATCGCCGAGGCGGTGCTCGATATGGCGGGCGGCGGGCCGGTGCGCACTGAGGCGCTGATGAAGGAGATCGATCTGCCGGGCGAGATCTCCGAGCCGCTGCAGCGCTTCTCGCTGGAATACACCCTGCTGCGCGATCATCGATTCGATGAGGTGGGACCGGCGGGGTATGCGCTCTGGCATCTGCGCAGCCACGAGCCCAAGGCCGTCCTGGAGACGCCCGCCCTGCTGCGGTACATGCCGATTCCCTACAGCCGGCAGGCGCTGGACAGCGTGATGCTCGCGCTGGAGGCCCAGATCGCCGACGAGTGGTCGGAGCTGCCGATCACGGCGGCGAACGGCGAGCCGGTGACGATCGTGCTGAACTACCCGCATTGGCGCAGCGGCACGCTGCCGCTGGCCTCGCACGTCGCGAACTTCTTCCCGACGGCACGGATCGCCGATCGTGTGCGGTTCACGTTTGTGGACGACCTCACGGGTGACGAGTTCCCCGGTTGGGTCGTGCGAAGCGGGCGTTACGTCTACGGGCTGGAGGACTGGTACAAGGCCAAGCAGGCCTTTGTCGGATCGTATATCGATCTGTCGCGTGGCGAGGAGCCGGGGATCATCCATATCGGGGTGCGGCCCATCAAGTCGCAGCGGCGCGAGTGGTTGCGCACGGTGACCGTGGAGGGCCATAACCTGGTCTTCGAGGTGACGCGTGTGCCGGCGGCGTGTGAGTTCGACGAGCTGGCTGCCGTCGCGGTGGCGAACCCGGCGGCGGTGGATGCTTTGCGCGATCAGTTCAACCGGGCATCGATGGAGTCGTTGTTGGAGCGGGCCTTCAGCGGGTTGGCGGGGCTCAGCCTGCAGCGGGCGGTGCACGCGATGACGCTGTACAGCGTGCTCAACCTGACGCGGCGCGTGCCGCCGGCACCGATGCTGGCCACGCTGGCGACATCGCCGCGCTACACGTCCTTGGGCGATAATTACTGGGCCCATCGAGGGGAGGAATGATGGCCGTGCTTCCACCTGATCCGGCGCTTGCGCATTTCATCAAACCCACGTTAGACACGCCGTTCCACATCGACTTTGATTGGTGGGCCAAGCAGGGCCTGGACGTCAACGTCAAGTTGGTCTCGCATCTGTGTCCCGATCACCGCGAGGCCTTTGCCAGTCAGCCGGTGGGCGATAAGATCGATTGGGTCGACTGGGAGACGGGTGAGGTCCGCCCGGTCGACGGGCTGCAATATGTGATCACCACGCACTGCAGCCAGCAGCCGGGCTATGTGCTCCAGGCACCGACCCTGCTCGAGGCGATCTTTCGCGCCTTCTTGAGCAACGCGAACCAGCCGTTGACGCCGCGCAAGCTGGCGCCGATGGTGGGATACCTGCCGGAGCAGGTGCTGCGGGTGCTGGCAGGGCGCACGGTGCGCCTGGGCCTGCGCCCGATGATCAAGGGTAGATAGGGACGTCGCGAGGTTCTGCCCCAGTAGCTCAATCGGATAGAGCAAGTGCCTTCTAAGCACAAGGTTAGAGGTTCAAGTCCTCTCTGGGGTACTTGACGGTCAATCTCGCCACACATCACAGGGCGACGCGCAAGCGTCGC
Source organism: Anaerolineae bacterium (assembly GCA_040774145.1). GTDB lineage: Bacteria > Chloroflexota > Anaerolineae > B4-G1 > SLSP01 > PWVB01. The sequence goes on along the minus strand of JAXGUU010000336.1, from coordinate 2,067 downwards.
CCTGTCTTTTTTGCGGTCCGGCGTCATCGGGCACCCCTGCGGCGGTAGTCATCGCCGTAGACCGACACCACCGTGCTCAAGGCGCCATCCGTCATCCGTGAGGCGATGCGCGGCTCGAAGTCGTCGACGGCGCCGTTGAAGACCAGGACCGTGGGCAGACGGTGGTTGTAGCGGTGATTGAGGATCTGGAAGAGCTTCTCCTGGGCCCACGGCGTCGGGGATTCGGTGCCCATGTCGTCGAGGACCAGCAGCCCGACCGTCCGGCAGAGCTCCAGCACCCGGCTGTAACTGCGGTCGTCGAAGCCCGAGCGGAGCAGCTCCAACAGGTCGGGCATCACCAGGGACAGCGCGAGCGTGTCGCTGCACCGGTTGACGATGGCGCCGGCGAGATGGCTCTTGCCGGTGCCGGGGTTGCCGTGCAGCACGAGCCAGCCGCGCGGCGCCTCGGCGAAGCGGCGCGCGATGTGGTAGGCCTCGCGGATGGCCGGCGCGACGGTGCGCGCGTCGAAGGTGGCGAAGGTCTGCTCGGGGTGGGTCACCGTGTACGCCTCGATGAGGCTCTGCTTGGCGGCGTAGGTCCTTCTGCGGCGCTCCTCTGCGGTGAGGTGAGCACAGTCCGGGCAGTGGTGCAGCTTCCCGAAGTCGGGGTGATCCACGGGCCGGTCGCGGCGCACGTAGCCCGACCCATGGCAGAGGGCGCAGGCGGGGTCGCCGCGCCCGTCCTCATAGACCTGGGGGAGCGGATGGCCCGGCGCCGAGATTGAGCTTGCGGAGGCGTGCTGCGGCTTCGCGGTTGACACGTTCGATCTCCTCCCGGCTGGGGAGGGTGTAGGCGTAGGCGCCTGAGGGGCGTCGGCTTCCGCTGCTGCGGGGGGTGGCGCGTCGGGTGCCGGTTTCACCGGGACTGACCTCCTTGGGGGGTTTTCGTTCGGGGTGCAGGATGATGGCGCGCGTGTAGTGCCACCGGTTGCGGGCGCCGATCGAGGCCCGGAACGCCGCCCGCCAGCGTTCCACCTCCTGACATTGGGTGGCGACCAGGTCGGTCAGCTCGTCGTGGATCATCGCGGTGAGCGTGCCGCCAATCTCCTGCTCGTAGAGGGCGACGACCTGCGCCAGGATCGGGTCGGTCGTTCCGAGCCCGGCGTGCGCGCTTGGGCGCGCGACATCATCAACATCATCTTCTTTCTTAGTATCCTCATTACTTAGTAGGGCGCGGTTGCCCGGATCGGGAGGCTCCGCATGCGGGTTTTCCGCATCCGGGTCCTGCGAAGGGGGGGCCTCCGCACGCGGAGGGCCGCCTTGATCGTCGGGGGGCGGGTGACGTTGCGACTGGGGCTGCTCGTAGACGGTGAGGCGGGTGCCGGCGAAGCGACCGGTGCGGGGGTCGGTCAGCTGTTCACGGACGATGTAGCCGTGGGCCTCCAGCTCGCGCAGCGCCGAGCGGACGGCGGTCTCGCCGTCGTGGCTGCGCTTGACCAGGTCGGCGACGCGGACCTGCCAGTCGTCGGGACAGCTGAGGAGGTAGAACATCAGGCCTTTGGCCTTCCAGGAGAGGGCGGCGTCCACGGCGATGCGTTTGTCGATGATGACGTAGGGGTGGTCGCGGTTCTTCTTGCAGCGGATGATCGTCTGGGTCATGGGTGGGGTCACCTCCGGGGTTGGGCGCGGGTCCTGCGGGGCTAGCGTCGGGTTATGTGAAGGTCGCATGGAACGGTAGGATTGATCGTATGTTCTACTTCTATCATAGGGGAAGATGGGGGGTCGATCAAGGCTCCACCCCCTACCAATTTCGGACGAGTTTGCGGATTGGGGGGTGTAGGGCAATCGTCTCGATTGCCTCCGGGGCGGGGCGCAAGCCGGAGGCATGCGCTACAACGGTGTTCGATGGGGTGTAGGGCCATCGTCGCGATTGCCCTCTGCGGCGGGGCGCAAGCCGGAGGCATGCGCTACAAGGGTGTCGAACGGGGTGTAGGGCCATCGTCGCGATTGCCTCCTGGGGCGGGGGCGCAAGCCGGAGGCATGCGCTACAAGGGTGTTCGATGGGGTGTAGGGCCATCGTCGCGATTG
>JAXGUU010000335.1:0-4615 GCA_040774145.1 Anaerolineae bacterium | reverse complement strand
GCTGGTCGTTGTCCTGGTGCTGGTGGTGAGTGGTATCGCGATCGAAGCCCGCGCCTATGTTGGAGACGAGCTCTACGTCGATGCTGTGAATGGACGTGACAGCGCCGACGGGCGTACGGCAGCTACGGCCCTGCGCACCGTGCAGCGCGCTGCCGATCTGGCCACGCCTGGGACGGTGGTCCGTGTGCTCCCGGGTGTCTATCGTGAGTCGGTGCGTCCGGCTGCCGGCGGCACGGCGGCAGCGCCGATCATCTACGTCGCGGACCAGGGCGTGGGGAGCGTGATCCTGCGGGGATCTGAGCCCGCGAGCTCGCTCTCCTGGTCACGGCTCTCCGCGAACACCATCGGACTGCCCGCGCACGTCTCGCCGGCTAACATTTGGGTGGCCGACCTCTCGAGCTGGGCGCTCGATGGCCCCCCCCGTTTCCTGGTGGCCCTGGATGGGGTAGGCGAGGTCCAGGCAAGGTTGCCGCTAGCCCGTGAGCCGGACTGGCACGTTGAGGTGCCGTGGCGCTACGCGGACTACTGGTGGACGGCGGACGGCGGCTGGGACGTTGCCGGATGTGATCCGTCGGATCCCAACCAAGATTGGAACTGCGACCTCGCGTGGCGCTGTGACACGCATCTCACCGACCGGAGCGCTTTCCCCGAGCCCCTGCCGGGCATCGAGGCGGGCGACCTGACGTCGCTTGGTGATCTGACGGGAGCCGAGATCGTGGCCCTCGACGCGAAGTGGGGACACTACCTCTACCGCCGCCGCATCACGGCGCACGAGGTGGCGGCGGGCCGCGTTGAGTTGGGCGGCCCATGCCGCCAGGACGGCGGTGAGAGCGATCCGGGACTGGGGTGGGGCACGAAGTACTACGTGGAGGATCATCCTGCCCTCTTGGACTCACCCGGTGAGTGGTGGTACGACACAGCGACGCGCCGGCTCTACCTGTGGCCCCCGACGGCAGGGGATCCGGCTCAGCAGCGCATCGAGATCTCCCGGCAACGCCACGGCTTCGATCTCACCGATCGTTCCTACATCACGCTCGACGGACTGACGGTCGAGCTCTACAACGACCACGCGATTCATCAGCAGAACTACTGGGCTCAGCGCTCACACGGGAACACTCTGCGCAACCTGACGTTGCGCTATGCCAATCAGGGCGTGCTGGTGGAGCAGACGGTCCGGGCGGGCCAATCCGCCGACGATGTGACCCGCGATTTCACACTGGAGGACTCCGAGATCGCCCATATGGACACCCATGGGCTCTTCATGACCCCGTGGTGGGATGGTGCGCCAGGCCGTGGGTTTCCCCGCTCAGGCATCTACGATGTCGTCATCCGCGGCAACGAGTTTCACCATCTGGGCTTCCGCACCGACCTTGACGATCCCATTGGTGTGAAGTTCCAGTTTGCCGACCGGTTGCGCTTTGAGGACAACCACGTGCACGACGTCGCGCATAACGGTGTGCAGTTTCTGTGGTCGGTCATCGAATCGGATCGCTCTGTCGATGTTCCTGCGGATGCGATCAAGATCGGTGATCTTCTGGTCAAGGACAACCTCATCGAAGCCGTCTGTCAGTTGACGACCGACTGCGGCGCCCTCAAGTTCTGGGGACAGCCGCCGAACAACCATATCTTTCGTGACGTCTTGGTCACCGGCAACACCCTCCGCGATGTCCACGCGTGGAGCCACGTGGCGAAACAGCGTGTCGGATGGTGGCAGGGCGGCGAGGCCTGCGAGGTTCAGGGTCAGGCTGGATTCGGTCTCTATCTCGACTACGCAAGCGGCATCCACGCCTACCGCAATGTGACCTACAATGCGGCCTACGCGGGCGTGATGTTGGCGGGCAGTTGGCGGGATGGCGATCTCATCTTCGCCCATAACACCGTCGCCAACTCGCTCTACGGGTTCCGGCTCAGCGGGGTTGAGCTCGACACGCATGGCGGCAGCGTCAACACGCAGCTCATCAACAACATCGTCGTGGGGCATGAAGGCTACGGTATCTACCAATGCACGTCCGACAGCAACTTCGGTAACCTGCATATCGACCACAATCTCTACTACAACAACGGCTGGCGGCTCTATGACCAGGGCGGTGTCTGGCGACCTGGCGTGATGGCGATCAGAACGCCGCAGGGTCAGTCCTACTATGAGACGCTGTCACGGGTCCAGGCCCATCCTGCCGGGTGGGAGACCCACGGCGTCACCGGTGATCCACGCTTCGCAGCCTACCTGGTGGACGATCACGATCCTTATAATGGATCGTGGCCCGACTTCCGGCTGACCCTCGACAGTGCTGCTGCGGTCGACCGCGGCGGCGCTCTGCCCTCGTCGCTGGCGGCCCTGATCGAGCGCTTTGGCGTCGATGATCCCACGTGGGGCCCGGCGCGTGACATCGGTCGGTATGAGGCGGCTTTTTTCGTCTCGGTGGCTCCCCCGTCATGGCAGATCGAGCCCGGCGAGGTGGCCACCTTTACCCTGACCGTGCGTATGGGCGGCGGTTCATCCGGTGAGGTGCGCCTAGCGGCTCAGAATCCCGACCCACGCTTCGCGTTAACGTTGTCGCCCACAGCAGCTCAAGGCGACGTCGACGCGTTGCTCACGCTCCAAGACCTACGAGGTGAGCAGGGGGGAGGCTATCGTATCCCCATCACGGTGACCAGCGGGGGCTTCACGCAGACGTTGGCGGTCGGGCTGCTGGTCAGTACCTCCAAGGTCTTCCTGCCCCTCGTCACGCGATGAGGGGCCCCAGGCTCCTCATGCTATGCGCCCCGCAGCCTAGGCTGCGGGGCGCATCTTGACAAGTCACGAGCTACTTGGGCAGCTTCAATTCCTGACCCGCCCGGATCACATTGGGGTTCGCAATCTGGTCCTTGTTTAGCTCAAAGATCTCGGGCCAGCGGGCCGCACTGCCCAGCTGTTCCTTGGCGATCTTGCTGAGGCTGTCACCACTCTTCACGACGTACGTGGGGGGTTTCTCCTCCTCAGCCTTCTCGGCCTGGTAGGCCTCGAGCTTGGCGCGAGCCTCCTCTTGCTTGGCCTGCATCTCGGCCTCTCTGGCTGCAGCCTGGGCGGCGGCCTCGAGCTTGGCCAACTTCTCCTCGGCCTCCTTCAGCTTCTTCTCGGCCTCCTCCGCCGCAGCGGCTGATGCCTCAGCCTTGCGCGCGGTCGCGGCAGCTCGAGCTTCTGTGATCTGGCGCTTGGCCTCCTCACGGGCTGCCTGGGCCTGTGCCGCTGCGGCCTCAGCCTCGGCGGCTGCCTTCTCGTCGCGCGACGTGACCGCGTCGATGGCCTTGCCGAGAAGACCTTTCCGTTCCTTCTTTTCTTTCTCTGCCATTCTGATCCTCCTGTTGATCTAGTTGGTTTACCTGTTGAGAAGCGCTTTGAGCATACTCTGTGCGATGACGGTCCCCGCAGCCTGCCGAGGCGTCTGTGCTTGGGTGGCTTGCCCCCCCATCAGGGCGCGCGCGAGCGCGGCCTGTGCTGCCTGTCCGCCGTCGGCCCCGGCCTGACGCGCCTGGAGATAGGCCAACCCTGCCGGGAGCAGCTTCTCGACGAGGTCGCCCACATCCAGCCCGCTCTCTGCCGGCGCTGTCGGTTGTGCCTGTTGGGGTTGGGCCGTGCCCGTCAGCATACCCAACAGCCCTGCCAGCGGATCCGTGGCCTGGGGGGCCGGGGCGGGCTGCGACGGGGGCGACTGTGCCTGGGTGCCGCCCAGACCCAAGAGGGCGCCGAGAAGGCCACCGGCCTGTGATGCTTCTGGTTGCGTTGGCTGTGGCGCCGGTGCCGATGCCGCAGCGCCGCCCGACAGACCCGTGAGCAGGTCGAGCACGGTCGGCGCGGCCTCCTGGGGCTGGGGGTAGCCGTCGGCCGGTATCGCGCCCAGGAGGGTCTCGATCAGGGTCATCCCATCCGAGGCATCGATTCGTGGTTTCCCCGACAGCCGTTCGGCAGCTTGCTGGAGGCCCTGAGCGTAGAAGCGGCTCGTGCCGCCTGCCCCGTGCTGCTCGAGCTCCTGACCGGCAAGCTTCAGGGCTTCTGAGGGGGGATCCTGACGGTGAGCGCGTAAGGTCTCGGTGATGGCTTGCACGTTGCGCACCATGTTGTCGCCGTGATTCCCATTATAGCCGTCGAGTTCGTTGATCTCGCGTTGGTGCTCGGCGACGGCGCGTGTGGCGGCCTCAAAGAGACTCGCCAGGTCGATCGAAGATGGTGACTCTGCCATATGCCCTCCTGTCATGTGCACGACCGACTCTGTCAAGACATCGGTCAATGAAGAGACTGTTCGTGGCGGAGTTCGGCACGGATCGAGGGACTCCCGTGAGGTCAGGGACTGCCCGTCACTTATCTACAGTCTAGGGCAAGCGTGTGCATTGTCAAGCGTCTAGGGCCCCGTGCAGCGATGAAGAAGGAGCAAGCGGTTGGGAGTCGACGAGCTACAAGAAGATAGTGGGCGGAAGCGGTAGGCAGAGATTAGGCAAAGGGCGCCGGACCAATCGTGGGGTGCGGTTGGTCACGAGGACAAGCGAAGTATACTGGCAGGAGGATACGCACCGGAACGCAGGTGAGATCACGGCGGGTCGAAACGAATCTGAATGCGGGCCGCGAGCATCTGCTGCACGT
>JAXGUU010000334.1:0-4618 GCA_040774145.1 Anaerolineae bacterium | reverse complement strand
CGCCAGCATCAAGCCTCCCGCCACCGAGAGAGCCGCGGTCGCGATGAACATCGGCACGTAGCCCACGGTGTCGATCAGCCAGCCGCCGAGCACCGGCGCCGCCATCGTGACCGGCGCGAGCGAGGTGTTGGTCAGGCCGATGTAGGTGGGCCGGTCGTGCGCTCCACCGAACTCGAGCACGATGTTCGTCCGCGCGACCGCGTTCGCCGCGGTGGCGATGCCCCACGCGCTGAAGGCGACCCAAAGCCACGCCATCCCGTCGCCGGCCCACGTTGCGGTCACTGCGAGCGCCGCTACGAGCGAGCCGGCCACCAGCACGCCCTGGTGGCCCTTGCGGTCGGCGATCACACCCCAGAAGAGGTTGGCCACGGCCTGGCTGCCGATCAGAAGCGCGGTGAGGGTGCCTACCTGCGTGCCCGTGACCGCGTACCGGTCGCTCGCGTAGACGATCATGAAGCTGGTGCCCATCCCGCCAAGGGAGGCCACCGCCGTGCTAGCGAGATAGCGAGCGTAGTTGGGGTTGTCGCGCAGCACCTGAGGCAGCCGCCGCAGATAGATACCGAGGGGCGTCACGGGCCGCACGTCGACGGTTGGCGGCTCGCGCGTCGCCGAGACGCCGGCCCACGAGATGATGAGCGCGACCGTCGCCAGCACGAAGAGGAGCGCGTAGTTAGCCGGGTAGTCGAACTCAGCCAGGATCCTGCCCGCGATGAGCCCTCCCGCGACGCCGAGAAGCGCGCCCAGGCCGTTGCCGACGCCGAAGAAGAGGCCGCGCAGCCGGACCGGGATGACCTTGGCGATCATGTCCAGCCAGGCAGGGATCACGACGCCATTGGAGAGCGCCGCGATCAGGATCATAAGGAAGAGCAGCACCAGCGTCAAGAAGGGCTGCGATTCGGCGAGCAGCCAGACGGCAGCCGCGAGCCCCAGGTAGGGCAGCCGCCCACCGACGAGCGCGATGCCGCTGACGAAGGGGCGTTTATAGACCAGACTCTCGGTGTAACCCGCTGTGAGGAGCTGGGGGACCATCGTGCCGACGATGAAGATCGCCGTCACCAGCCCAACGGCGACCTTGGACGGTGTGAGCTCGCTCACCAGGAGCGGCAGGATGGTCGACGCCGAAATCATGCTCATGCCCAGCGTCACAAAGGCCCGCTCGACCAGGTTAACCGAGAAGTTCCAGCGCAGGTCGGCGTCCGCCGGAGGCACCGGCTTGATCGACGTGTCAGCGCCCAATTTGCTGCTCCGCATGCCGACGGCGACGGATCTCGGAGCGCGCCATCGCGACGCCGACAGGCAAGCTCAGCACGACCATCGCGATCACGCGCCAGATACTCACCTGCCGGAGGGCCAGGACCACACAGCCCACGGAGAAGGCCCCGGTCATCACGATCAAGGGGAGATAGAGTGCCACGGCGCAGCCGGGCTCGGAGAGCACGCCTAGGTCGATCTCCGGCACCGGATCCGCCGGTTCCCACATGGCGTAGGGCGACGGTGGCCTGAGCCGGCGCAGCGCCTTGAGGAGCCATTGCGTCAGCAGCACGAGGCTGACACCCATTCCACAGCACAGGGCGAGCGCTGCTGCACCGGCCCCCAACCAGAAGACGAAACAGACCCCGTCCCGCAGCAGGTGGGGCCAGCCCCAGAAGAGCCACGCCACACCGCAGCCGCCGATCAACGCCCCGACCAGCCCCGCCGGAAGCCAGCTCCGGAGCTCCGGGTCGTCTCGCAGCCGTCGTAGATGCCCGGCCAAACGCGACATCACCTCTGCTACGACCCTAGCTTCCCGCCAGCACCGCGACGCCCCACGCCGTCGGTCCCAGCATGATGCGCTGCCCCCCCTCGTCCGCGCGCACCTCCAGCTCCTCGCCGCTCAGCAGATCCACGACACGCTCGCCGAAGGTGCCCACCCGAAAGGCCAGGACGACCGCCGTCTCAGGCGAGGGCATAAAGACAAAGGCCAGCGGACGCTCACCTGCCTCACCCGTGGGCGCCGAGCCCACCTTCACGTGGACGAAGTCGCCATCGCCGGGCGTCGCCGACACCACCGTCGCGGGGCGCTCAACGCCCGCGCGGGTTGCCAGCGCCAGCAGGAAGGCCTCGAAGGCCTGCCCGCGCCGCGGCCCCGCCTCCAGGTAGGCATCGCCGAGGTAGGTGCCGCAGAAGACCACGCGCCCGTCACCCAGCGCGACCCGCTTGAGCAGTGCGCTGTGCGCCTCATCCCCGCCCTCCTCGATCATCGGCGTCAGCCACTGCGCGGCGGGCAGCGCGTAGGTCGATCCGGCGAGCGTGACCGAGATGCTCTCAGAGGTCAGGCGACGCCGTCCGATCTCGCGCACGCCCGTGAGCCGCGTCAGGAACCGATCCTCCGGATAGCGATAGATGCCGGCCTCGTTGAAGGCCCCGGTCTCCGACTCACAGAAGAGCACGCCGCCCCTGCGCACGAAGTCGGCCAGCGCCTCCGCCACGGTCTCATCCATCACGACCGCCCGCGGCACAATGAGCAGCTTGAGGCCCTCAAGCGCATCGAGGTGTCCCTCCTCGACGATACGGTAGGGGACGTGCTGCCGGACGAGCGCGCGAGCGTACCCCTGAATCGCGGCGAGCGGGACGCGTGCCGTGCCCTCCTGGGCCCAGTAGAGATAGTAGGCCTGGGGGCTAAAGAGGATCCCCACCTGCGCCGGCTCAGGCTCATAGGCCTCCAGAAGGCTCCCGTGCGTCCGCAGCACCTCGCCGGTGCGGCGCATCGCCGTCAGCCGCTGTTCCGCCAGCCCATCGTTGCCGGCGAGCCCAAAGCCGGTGCTCTCACGCCCGAAGACCTCGTCACGCCAGCACCAGAAGAGCACCGCATCGGCACCCGCCGAGATGCCGGTCCAGACCCAACTCTGCTGTGAGGCGGCGTCCACGCTCTGCGCCACGCTGAAGCCGATGTTGGAGCGACCTCCCTGCAGCTCGCTCAGCCACAGTCGCTTGCCCTGCCGTGCCGAGGCCGAGAAGTCGATGCGGTTGATGAACTGCGCGCGGTCCATCTCCAGCCCGCCCCACTTGGGGAAGCTGGAGGTGCCGATGCCGTCGATACGCTCCGAGAAGCCCCAATCGTTGCCCCGGTGCAGGGCCGTCGCCGAGGGATAGCTGTCGCTGCCGTGCAGCACCGTGGGCTGCGCGCCGTGGACCGTCACCGGGCGATCGCCGTCAACCGCCTTGATCGTCGCGTAGCGGTCGTAAGCGTGCTGCACCGACCGCCAGGCGATGAAGTCCTGGAAGGCCATCATCTCGGTGTAGGGGCGGTCGGGTACCTTCCCGGGCAGGACATCCTCCCAGGAGGTATAGCGCCGCTGCCAGGCCTCGTTGAGACCCGTCAAGCCGCCGTGCTTGGCGTCGAGCCAGTCGCGGAAGCGGGCCACGGTATGGTCACAATAACAGACCAGACCGTCGGCCTGCACGTTCCAGCGCAGCTCGTTCCAGGCATCCCAGCCGTAGAGGTTGCCGGCCTCCCGGTAATGGCTTGCCGTGGCGGTGAGGAACTGTTTCATACGCTCCCAGACGCCCGGATGGTCGAAACAGCCGCCCGGGGTGAGCCCGAAGTGGACCTCCCCGCGGTTCGAGGAGACCACCGTGCGGCCGAAGTTGTCCACCATCTCGCTGCCCGGCACCACGCGGTGGATCCAGTAGGGGTGGATCGCGGCGATGGTGCTCAGGAGCACCTCGAGCCCGTGCTTGTCGGCCAACTCGACGAGGCGATCATAGTCGTCAAAGCGGAAGACATCGGGCTGCGCCTCAACCCAGGCCCACACCACCCAGAGCTGGAGCGTGTTCAGGCCCGCGTCGGCCATCTGTCGGATGTCATCCTCCCAATAGCGCTCATTGGGGAACGGGGGGCGATAGTACTGCGTACCGAGGTGGATCATAGCAACATCCTCCTTATCATCGATGATGTATCGAGCCGTGGGGCCGAGCAGAGTCGGCTAGAGATGGGATTTCGGTGCGCGACAGCTCAGGCGTCCTCACGAAGGAAGGGGCCGGTCCCCTGGATCGTGAGCGACTCCCGCGTCCGGTTGAGGATCAGGTCGATCTCCCGTGCGTCCGCGTCCGTCGCGCCCTCCAGATCAAAGAGCTCAAGCGTCAACTGATCGTCCTCGCTGCGGACGATCCGATACCGACCGGTCATGCCGGGCCGGAAGTCGCAGCAGGAGTGGGCCGCGACACGGCCCCGGTCAAAGGTCCAGTTGGTGTGCACCGACGACTGAGGCGTGATCCCTCCGACGCTGGGCTCGCTGTAGATCCAGGTGCCTTGGATAAACGCCTCGTTGCGATCGGTGCAACCGGTGAGTAGGATGCACAGCGCCAAGCCCAACAGCACCATGGCCACAATCCCCATACGCTTCATCTTCGCCTGTGCCTCCGTGTCCCAAGCGGGTGATGTGTGATGCACGCCGTAGTGTACCCACCTTCCGCCGAACCGCAATCCCCAATTCACGCAATACCTCCCCCCGCTGCCGTCCCGCTCAAAGCCGTTCGTCCCGAGGCTGCTCGGGCCGCGGCTTTGGGAGGTGGTCTGACGATCACGCCCCCGCCATACGAACCTTTGATGCCTTTCGAGCCGGGCAACCGCTCAAGG
>JAXGUU010000333.1:0-4634 GCA_040774145.1 Anaerolineae bacterium | reverse complement strand
GCTGGTTCTTCAACAACGACAATCCCGACGAGGCGCTGCGCGAGCTGCATCGCAACCCCACCTTCAAGCAGGCGATCTCCCACTGCATCGACCGCGAAGCCGTACAGCGCATCAAGTACTTCGGCTACGGCGAGCTGACCACCGGCACGCACAGCCCCAAGTGCCGCGAGTTCACCTTCAGCGAGGAGGGCCAGCGGGTCTACGCGGAGCATCGCGACGCCTACGTGGCCTTCGACATCGAGAAGGCCAAGGAGATGCTCGACTCGATCGGGATGGTCGACGTCAACGGCGACGGCTGGCGGGAGCGCCCCGACGGCGAGCCCTACGAGCTGCGCGTGGACTTCCCGGCGGACACTTCAGCCATCGACGTCCAGGTGCTGGAGCTCGTCGCGCCCGGCTGGGAAGAAGCCGGGCTTAAGGTCATCCTGAACCCGATGGCGCCCGGCGATTTCGACACGATGTGGGAGGCCGGTCAGGGCAACTTCCGCTATCCGTGGGGCGTCGGCGACGGCCCCAACCACCTCCTCTATCCAAGCTGGTTGGTCCCCAACGAGCCCGCCCGCTGGTCACCGCTCTCCGGGCGGCGCCTGATGTTCGTAGGCCACGCCAAGGAGGACACCGAGCTCGATAAGGATCCCTGGGACCGTGACCCGCCGCGCTTCGCCTCGACCGAGCGCGACCTGATTGGCGATGCCGTCTGGAAGCTCCAGGAGCTCTACCAAGCCGCCATCGTCGAACCCGACGAGATCAAGCGCCACGAGATGGTCTGGGAGATGATCCGCATCCACATCGATGACGGTCCCTTCTTCATCGGCACGGTGGCCAACGAGCCGCTGCCCATCATCATCAGCAACGACCTGATCAACGTCCCGGCGCGCGAGGAGCTGGCGCTCAACGGCTTCATCTGCCCGTGGATTATCCCCAGCCCCGCCATCACCAACCCGGAGACCTACGCATTCAAGAACCCCGAGGATCACTGATCAGAGTGAGCTAGATACGTGAAGCAGGGGGGAAGGAGCGCCCTTCCCCCCTCTTCTTTGACGCAAGCTTCGACCCACTGGGAGGTACGATGCTCAACTATATCATCCGCAGGGGGAGTTACGCTGTGGTCACACTGATCTTCGTGGCCATCGCCGGCTTCTTCATCATCGAGTTGCCCCCCGGCTCTTATCTGGATTTCAGGTTGAGGGAGTTGCGCACGGCAGGGGGCGACTACTCGATTGACATGATCGCGGCGCTGGAGCGGCGCTACGGCGTCAACGATCCGGTCCACGTGAAGTTCTGGAAGTGGTTCTCCAACTTCGTCCGGGGCGACTTCGGCTGGTCGTTCCGGTATGAACGGTCCGTTCGCGAGCTATTGGGCACTCGCATGGGCTATACGCTGATGATCACCCTGACCACCCTCGTCGTCCAGTGGATCGTCTCCATCGTCATAGGCGTCTACTCGGCGACGCACCGCTACACGCTGCCCGACTACGCGATCACCCTCCTGCAGTTCATCGGGCTCTCCGTCCCCGGCTTCCTGCTGGCGCTCGTGCTGATGGTCTTTGCCCAGCGAACCTTGGGCCAGGAGGTGGGCGGCCTTTTCTCCGCACGCTACCGTGATGCGGCCTGGAGCTGGGCCAAGTTCGTCGACCTGCTCGAGCACCTCTGGATTCCTGTCGTCGTCATCGGCGCCTCCGGCACCGCATGGCTGAGTCGGGTGATGCGCGGCAACCTCCTGGACGTGCTTAACATGCAGTACGTCCAGACGGCCCGCTCCAAGGGGCTGAAAGAGTCGAAGGTGATCTGGAAACACGCCGTGCGCAACGCCCTGCACCCACTGGTCATGGTCTTCGGCATGAGCTTCCCCGCCATCATGTCGGGTCAGGTCGTCATCTCGATCGTCCTCAACCTACCAACCGCCGGGCCGCTCTTTATCAATGCGCTGCTGCAGCAGGACATGTACCTGGCGGTGACTTTCCTGATGTTTCAGGCGATCCTCCTTGTCATCGGCAATCTGGTCGCCGACGTTATGCTGGCTTGGCTGGATCCGCGCCTCCAGTTCGAATAGAGACCCGTGCACAGAGAGGGACGAATCCTATGAATCTAGAAACCACGCTCTCCACGCCCGACGCACATCCCGCCGAGATCGTCAGCGATGTCGGCGAGATGTCGCAGTGGTCGTTGATCTGGCTGCGGTTCAGGCGCAATCGGCTCGCGATGGCGGGCCTCGTCCTGTTGGTGATCATGTACCTGATCATCCTCTTTGCCGAGTTCCTGGCCCCGGACAGCTACCGCAAACAGAACCTCGACTACATCTACGGCCCCCCCATGCCCATCACCTTTGTCGGCCCGGACGGCAGAGTGGGGCTGCGTCCCTACACCTTTGCCGTGACCACGGTACTCAACCAGGCGACCTTCAAGTGGGACTTTGAGATTGACAGGGACACCAGGGTGCCGATTCGGTTCTTCGTGCGCGGCGATCGCTACACGATTCTGGGCATCTCCTCAGATCTGCACCTCTTCGGCGTCCCCGCCCCACACCGTGTCTACCTCATGGGGGCCGATTCACTCGGTCGTGATATGCTGGCCCGCACGCTCGTGGGCGGGCAGGTCTCGATGACGGTCGGGCTGGTCGGCGTTGCCCTGACCATCTTCTTGGGATCGGTCCTGGGCACCGTGTCCGGCTTCTACGGCGGCCTCGTCGACGACATCATGCAGCGCATCATCGAGGTGATCCAGTCTTTCCCCACGATCCCGCTCTGGGCGGCGCTGGCGGCGGCCCTGCCGAATATCTCGGAGACCTTTACGATGCTCCACCGTTACTTCCTCATCACGCTCATCCTCTCGCTCGTGAACTGGACAGGGCTGGCTCGCCAGATCCGCGGCAAGGTGATGTCCTATCGCGAGGCCGATTTCACCAGCGCGGCCCTTGTCGCGGGGGCCTCCGACGCGCGCATCGTGTTCACGCACATGCTGCCCAACGCCGCCAGCCACATCATCGTTGTGGCGGCGCTCTCGATCCCCGGGATGATCCTGGGTGAGACCAGCCTGAGCTTCCTGGGGCTGGGCATCCTGCCACCGATGGTCAGTTGGGGCGCGCTGCTGCGCGACGCCCAACAGGTCGCCACCATCGTCCAGCACCCGTGGCTCATCATACCGGGCATCGGCGTGGTGCTCACCGTGCTGGGATACAGCGTTATGGGCGATGGGCTGCGCGACGCCGTCGATCCCTACTCGATCTGACGTCAGAAAGGGAACCGACTATGGAATCACACGAGACTGTGAAGCCACAACTCACACCGTCAGCGCCGCTCGCAGCCGGCGCGAGCGATCAGACCAACGGTAAGGATCACGCGGTCCTGCGTATCAAGGACCTCCACACCTACTTCTACACGGTCGTAGGCGTGGCCAAAGCGCTTAACGGCGTCACGTTGGACATCCCCTATGGCAAGGTGCTGGGCATCGTCGGTGAGAGTGGCTGCGGCAAGAGCGTCACCGCTCTCTCGGCGATGCAGCTCGTCCTGCCTCCCGGCAGGATCGTCAAGGGAGAGATCATCCTCAACCGTATCCGCAAGCAGGGCAATGGCTTTCAGGTGACGGACGAGGTCAATATCACGAACCTGCACCCGCGTGGCCCCATCATGCGCAGCATCCGCGGCGCCGAGATCGCGATGATCTTCCAGGAGCCGATGACCTCCCTTAATCCCTCCTACACGGTCGGCAATCAGATCATGGAGGCGATCCTGCTGCACCAGGACGTCTCCGAGCAGGAGGCACGCGACCGCGCCATCGACATCCTGCGACGCGTCGAGCTCCCGAACGCTGAGGCCGTCGTCGACCGCTATCCGCACCAGTTGAGCGGCGGAATGCGCCAACGCGCGATGATCGCGATGGCCCTCTCCTGCACGCCCTCGCTGCTAATCGCCGACGAGCCCACAACTGCGCTCGACGTGACCACCGAGGCGGAGATCCTCGACCTGATGCGCGAGCTCCAGGCCAATATGGGTATGACGATCGCCTTCATCACCCATAACCTGGGCGTCGTCGCGCAGATGTGCGACCAGGTCGCGGTGATGTACCTGGGGCGGGTGGTGGAGAACGCGCCGATCGAGACCCTCTTCTACAAACCCAAACATCCCTACACCGCGGCACTGCTGGAGTCCATTCCCAGAATCGGCAGTCGCACCAAGAAGCGCCTTGAGCCGATCCGCGGCGTGGTGCCCGACCCCTACGCCAATGTGCAGGGGTGCCCCTTCCACGACCGCTGCAACTCCTTCATGCCGGGCACCTGCGACACGCGCGTGCCTGCGCTGGCGACGCTGCAGGATGATGAGGACCACGACGTGCGCTGTTTCCTGCACTCCGATGCCTATGAAAGTGAGAATGGCTATGACGGCTGAGCAATCCCACGATGACAACCTGCTGCTCGACGTAAAGGGGCTCAAGACGCACTTCCCGATCCGTAAGGGCCTTTTCCGCAAGGTCGTAGGCCACGTCAAAGCTGTGGATGGCGTTAACCTCTACCTGCGCAAGGGAGACACGCTGGGGCTGGTCGGCGAGAGCGGGTGCGGCAAGACCACCACGGGCAGGACCATCGTGCGGCTTCTGGACCCTACAGCCGGCACGATACGCTTCAACGACCCCGAACT
>JAXGUU010000332.1:0-4684 GCA_040774145.1 Anaerolineae bacterium | reverse complement strand
TCTGCAGCGATGCACAGCCAGCGGACTCGGCGCGCTCAAGGGCCAGATGCAGTCCGCCCGCGACCGATTCGTGAGCTCCCAAACGCAACATGCTAAGGTTCATGGTGCCCGACCGCGACGCTCACCGTCGGGCACGTCCCCACGAGCGAGTTACTCCGCCGCCGACATGGCGCCCGGCGTGGTCGGGTTCGGCTCCGCGACGACGCGGTAGCTGCTCGTGATCTCGGCAGCCTTCTTCAGCATCGCATGGGCCGAGCAATAGGTTTCCTCCGACAGCTCAATCGCACGTTGGAGGGCCTTCTCGTCGACGCCGTCGCCGTAAGCGATGTACTCGACATGGATCTTGGTGAAGATCTTGGGGTGGCTGTCGGCGCGCTCGGCCTCGACCCTGACCTCAAGGTTCGTGAGCGGTTGGCGCTTCTTCGCCAGGATCGACGCGACATCCATCGCCGTACATCCGGCAAGGCCTACCAACACCAACTCCATCGGGGTCAGCCCCGAATGGGTGCCAAAGGTGCCGCCTGCGGAGTCGACAATGATCGCCGGTCCCTCGGCGGCCTCGCCGACCATTCGCAGACCCGGCCCTGTCCATGTGACCTTTGCTTTCACGTGATGATCTCCTCTGTGATGATCGTGTGCCTGTTAACCCTGATGCGGAATGACGCAGATGAACTTGAGCGTCGTGTCGCCCGCATTGCGGTAGCCGTGAACCTCGTCAGGTGGGACGAGGACGAACCTCCCCGGCTCCATCGCGCCCACGTCGCCCTCGGGGCTCGTGAGCACACCGCTGCCCTCCAGCACGTAGATCTCGTGCTCGTAGGGGTGCTCGTGGGGCGCGAAGACGACGCCGGGATCGATCTCGATCACCCGCATCGCGAAGTTGGGCGCCCCGTCCTTCTCGGTCAGGAGCCAGCGGATACGGATCCCCTCCTGGACCTGCTGCGGTTCCACCGATTGCGCATCGCTCAAGAGCATGGTCAGGCCTCCTCTTGCTCCGTGGTCTCCGCCTTCAGGGCCACCAGGTCACGCTCACTCATGGTGGAGATCCCCAAGAGGCTGTAGATGCCGGACCAGCCCACAATCCCGGTCAGTAGGCTGATCGTGCTGAGTATGCCCAGGATGTTGCCCACGAGTCCCTGGATGAACAGGAACCCCAGAAGCATGCCATAGACGCCCAGAATCGTCCTCAGGAGCCGCTCTCGACTGCCAACGTTCAGTTCCATATTTACCTCTCTTCTCCCCATCAGCTGAGGCGCTGAAGGTATTCGCGGATATCCAGTGCCGCCTTGGTGCCGTCGCCCACCGATACGCTGAGTTGGGCGGGATTGTCGGCCCGTACGTCGCCGATTGCATAGAGGCCCGGGACCTTGGTGCGCATATGGGCATCGGACTCGATGTACCCCCACCGGTTCAGGTCGACCAGGTCGCTGACAAACTGGGTGTAGGGTGAGTAGCCCACGTAGATGAAGACGCCGTCCCCCGGGATGAAGATCTCCTCACCGCTCTCGCGGTCCACCGCGACCACACCGGTGACGGTCTTCTCACCCTTGATCTCGGTCACCTGGGTATTGAAGAGCATCGTGGCCTTCTCGTGGGCGCGGACCCGATCCTGGAGGATCTGCTCGGCGCGCGAAGTGGGCAGAAACTCGACGAAGGTGACTTTGTTGGCGTACTCAAGGACCGGCAAGCCCTCCTGGAGCCCCGAGTTGCCGGCGCCGATGATGATCACGTCCTTGCCCTTGAAGAAGGGGCCGTCACAGGTCGCACAATACGAGACGCCCCGTCCGTAGTAGGCGTCCTCGCCTGGGACGTTGAGTTTCTTCGGTCGACTGCCGGTGGCGATGACGGCGGTCTTGCCCTCATAGACGGCGTTCTCTTCGGTGCGTACGACGATGCGCCCCGGCTCCACCGGGTCGACGCTCTCGACCTCGGTGAACTCAACGATCTCGGTGCCGAAACGCTCGGCCTGCTTGCGGAATCGGTCCATCAGGTCGGGACCGTTGATACCATCGGGGAACCCCGGATAGTTCTCGATGAGCTCTGTGGTGGCCGCCAGCCCACCGGTGGTCTCTCTCTCCAAGACGAGCACCTTCATCCCGTCGCGTGCGGCGTAGATCGCCGTCGTCAAGCCTGCCGGCCCTCCACCGATAATGACAACATCATAGAGGCCTCCACTCGCCGCCGGCTTGGGAGCATCCTCGGTGATTTTGAAATCGAACATAGGACTCACCTCGTTTTCCTTCTCGGATCTTGTTCTTGACTTCATTCTACTCCGGAGCGCGCTTTTTGACGAGCCACCGAAGTTAGGTTCAGATCAGGCCCGGCGAGTCTGCCGGGCCTGGTTTCACCTTCGTGTGCTGTCGGCGCTGGGCGTCTGTGCTACGCTACCGCCTTGCGGATGGCGTCGACGATCATCTTGGGGGGCGCTGCGCCCTCCACGCGCTCGGTGCTGTTAATCACCGTCAGGGGCACACCCATCACCTCAAAGCGATTTGCGAGATCGGGGAACTCCGCCGACTCGACGACGTTCGCGTAGACCATCGGGCTCTCAACTGCCATTTCCATCGCCAGCAGGGCCGAACGGGGGCAGTAAGGACACGTGGGGGTCACAAACACCTGGTAATCCACGGGCTTCTCAAGGCCGGCGAGATAGGACTTGGTGTCATCGTCCAGCTCTGAAGTGCCCCTGGCAGCTGCGCGAATGGCGTGCAGTAGGGTCGAGAACTCGTAGCCCGAGGGGATGCCGTAGAAGCGCAGTCCGTAGTCGCGCTCGCCCAGGATCGCGATGGCCGGCGCCCGCTCAATGTTCAATGCCTGCGCCTGCTCGGCATCGTTGTGAATCTCGAACTGCTCGACGCTCACGTGATCGCTGGTTGCCGCGACCTCGTTGACCAGTTGCACGATCTCCGTGCAGTAATCACAGTGCTCGTCATCGGTGAAGACCGTCAGCGTCACCGCGCTGGGCAACTCGGCGAGCATCTCCTTGACGTTCTTGGTGATTTCCTCATCCAGCAAAGCCATGTCCTTGACCCCCTTGTGCTTTCATCCGTTTTCTCAATATGACATCATTAAAAACAATCTCATCTACATAAAGATTATAACATAGACGGGGGTGCCGTCAACGCCTGGGAAGTGGCGGGGGGAGGGATCTAATAGATCTCTAACGCTGATGGGCAACTCGCCCTTGTCCCGACGTCACTTCTGCGTACACTGGCTGGCGATGTTCGATCTCATCTTCCTGCACGCACCGAGTGTCTACGACTTCCGCGAGCGGGCGACGCTCTGGGGGCCTATCTCCGACCTGGTCCCCTCGACGCCCGTCTTCGACATGTATCCCATCGGCTTTGCAACCATGCTCGCGCATCTGCAGCGGGCCGGTTACCAGGTGCGCATCGCCAACCTCGCCGCGCGAATGGTGCGCTCGGCACGCTTTGATCCGGATGCCTTCATCGATAAGCTAGACGCCAGAGCCTACGGGATCGACCTGCACTGGCTGCCGCACGCCCACGGGGCGCTGGAGGTCGCGCGACGCGTGAAGGCGCATCAGCCGGAGGCGCCAGTGATCCTGGGAGGCTATAGCGCGACCTACTTCCATGAGGAGCTTATACGCCTCCCCTACATCGACTTCGTGTTACGCGGTGACTCCACGGAAGGGCCGTTGGAGCAATTGATGGCATGCATCGCCGAGGGTCGCGAGCCTGCCCGCGTCCCGAATCTCACCTGGAAAGGGCGCGACGGTGGGGTCCACGTCAATCCGCTGACCTATGTGCCCGAGACGCTGGACCATCTGACGCTCGACTACCACGAGATCGTGCGTTCGGTGGTGCGACGGGTCGATCTGCACAACACGGTGCCCTTCAGCCATTGGCTGGAGTATCCGATCATGGCCTCACTGACCGTCAAGGGCTGTACGCAGAACTGCACGATCTGTGGCGGGTCGGCGTTTGCGGCACGACACCTCTCAAGCCGGCACCGCCCGGCCTACCGCTCACCCGAGCTGCTGGCTGAGGACGTGCGTCGGATGGGCGAGCTCAGCCGGGCGCCGGTTTTCCTGCTCGGCGACCTGCGCCAGGCCGGGAGCGACTATGTCCGGCGCTTCTTCCGGGCGGTCCAGGGGTTCCAGGGGCCGGTGATCGTGGAGTTCTTCAGTCCGGCGGATCGGGCCTATGCTGAATCCCTCGCGGCCGCGTTGCCCAACTTCATCGTGGAGTTCTCGCCGGAGTCTCACGATGCGCAGGTGCGTCGAGCATCGGGCAAGGCCTACACCAATGCGGGCATCGAGGCGACCATCGAGGCGTGTCTCGCGAGCGGGGCGCGGCGGTTTGATCTCTTCTTTATGATGGGCCTTTCGGAGCAGACGCCTGCCTCGGCGTTAGCGACGGTCGACTACTGCCGGGATCTGTTGGCGCGCTTCGACGACGGGCGCCTGATCCCCTTCACCTCGCCGCTGGCACCCTTCCTCGATCCGGGCAGCCGTGCCTACGAGGAGGCGAATCGCTACGGTTACGTGCGCCGCGCGTGGACGCTGGATGATCACCGGCGCCTGCTCCTGCAGCCCACGTGGAAGGAGATCCTCTCCTACGAGACCCGCTGGATGGACCGCGATGCGCTGGCGTCCGTGACCTACGAGGCCGGCTTCAGGCTGAACCGCCTCAAGCGCGAGGTGGGTCTGGTGAGCGAGGCT
>JAXGUU010000331.1:0-4687 GCA_040774145.1 Anaerolineae bacterium | reverse complement strand
CGCGTGCTTGTTCGCCTTTCTGGAGGCGCAGCGCGCCGCAGCTGAAGAGCCGGGCCTTACTTGTGGCGATGTGCGGCGCCGTCTGCAGAAAGAGCACCAGCGCAACTTGCTGGCGTGGGTGGTCGCCAACGTGGAAGAAGGGCGCTCAGTGGAACAGATCTGCGCCCAGTTGGCCATATGAAGCTGCTAAAGTGCAAGGATAGTGTGACTTACTGCGGAATCCCAGGGGGAAGGAAATCAGAAGTGTGGTATAATACTGATAATCTGACGCATCAGTATTTCAGACAGGAGTCAACGATGGACACAACCGTACAGATACGAAAGCGTGGTACCGTCACGTTGCCGGCAGATCTGCGCGAGAAGTACGGTATTGAGGAAGGAGACACCTATCGGGTCATCGATCTTGAGGGAATCTTCGTCCTAACGCCGATGGTGCCGATGGTGCCCGAGCTGGCACGCGAGATTGAGCGAGCTCGCGTGGAGGCCGGGTTGAGCACAGAGGAACTCCTCCAGACTCTGCGTGAAGAGCGAGAACGGTACCATGTCGAGCACAGCAGAGACACCACGTCCGCGTAAACCGCGCGTTTTCATCGATGCGGATGTGCTTTTTTCGGGCAGCGCCGGGCCTTCGGACTACGGCGCCAGCCTCATCGTGTTGCGCATGGCGGAGATTACACCGGTGGACGCTTATACGTGCCGTCAGGTGATCATTGAGGCCGAGCGCAACTTGGGGGCTAAGCTGCCCCAGGCGTTGCCGGCCTTTCGGATGATCGTGTCGCGCAGCTTGACGGTGGTGGACAACCCGAGTGATAGCGACCTCAGCCCGTACAACGGACTTGCCGACGCGGGCGATCTGCCCATCTTGGTGGCGGCACTAAAGACCGGGTGCCCATGGTTAGTAAGCTTTAACACCCGCCACTATCATCCGGGGCACCCCGATGTAACTGTGCTGCCGCCCGGTGAGTTCCTGCTGCGCGTGCGTGACACACTCTCGATGTTAGGATGACTCGGCCATTTCCGGGCTCTTGACGTACCTCGCGGTAGGGCGGAATCAGAGACGAGATGATGCAGGAACTGGACACGGTCGTGCTGACGCACGATATCGACGGCCATGACCTGAAGCGAGACGATATTGGAGCCGTGGTACATCGCTACAGCGATGGGCCGGCGTTCGAGGTGGAGTTCGTCACC
The DNA here is from genome assembly GCA_040774145.1 of Anaerolineae bacterium. Classification (GTDB taxonomy): domain Bacteria; phylum Chloroflexota; class Anaerolineae; order B4-G1; family SLSP01; genus PWVB01. The sequence goes on along the minus strand of JAXGUU010000331.1, from coordinate 3,496 downwards.
GGCGAGGGCGAGACGATTGCCGTGCTGACACTCACGCAAGAAGACATCCGCCCCATCGGTCGTCGAGAGATCCTTCGCGTTCGGGAGCTGGTACCGGCCTAGCGCGACTGAACAGGCAGATCAACGCAGAGGCGCGGAGTCGGAGCGAAGAAAAAGACCTCTGCGCCTCTGCGTCTCTGCGTTGAGAAACCCGCCTTACCCTAGCCCCCGTCGCCCAGCAGCGCCCGCGCCCGCTCGATCTGGGCCCTCACCGACGAGGTCGCGGTACCGCCGGTCACGTCGCGAGCCTCCACGGCGGCGCGAACGTCGAGCACCTCCAGCACGTCGACCCCAAAGTGCGGCGAGATCTGCCCGTAGACGTCGAGCGGCAGCGCACGGAGGCCGGCGCCACGCTCGAGCGCGGCACGCACCACCTGCCCCACCAGATGGTGGCTCTCGCGGAAGGGCACGCCCCGCCGCACGAGGTAGTCGGCAAGCTCGGTCGCCAGCAGCTCGTCGCCCAGCGCCGCCGCCATCCGCTCGGGGCGCACGCTCAGCGTGGCGATGGCGCCCGCCAGCACAGGCAGCTCGATCTCCAGCGTCTCGATGGCGTCGAAGAGCGGCTCCTTGTCCTCCTGCAGGTCCTTGTCGTAGGCGCTGGGCAGCCCCTTGAGCGTGGTCAGCAAGCCCACCAGATGGCCCACCATCCTCCCGGTCTTGCCGCGCGCCAGCTCCAGCACATCGGGGTTCTTCTTCTGCGGCATGATGCTCGATCCGGTGCTGTAGGCGTCATCCAACTCGACGAAGCCGAACTCGGCGGTGGCATAGAGAATAAGGTCCTCGGCGAGGCGGCTGAGGTGCGTCTGCAGGAGCGCCCCCCAGAAGAGGAACTCGGCGATGAAGTCGCGATCGGCGACGGCATCCAGGCTGTTGGCACTGACCGCCTCGAAGCCGAGTTCAGCAGCGAGCGCCTCGCGGTCAATGCCAAAGGTGTTGCCCGCCAGCGCCGCGCTGCCCAGCGGCAGGACCGCGACCCGGTGCACCAGGTCGTCGAGCCGCTCCACATCCCGCTGTAACATCCAGAAAAAGGACATCAACCAGTGGGAGAAGAGGATCGGCTGCGCCGGCTGGAGGTGGGTATAGCCGGGCATGATGACGTGCAGGTGCGCCTCCGCCCGGTCGACGATCACCGCCTGCAGCCCCTGCACCAACTCGCGTAGGCCGCCTGTAGAGACGCCCCGGTGGGGCGTCTCCTCCGCGGCAGCACCGTGCCCATTCCCCCTCGGTGTAGAGACGCCCCGGCGGGGCGTCTCCTCCGCGGCAGCATCGCACCCATCCCCCCTCGGTGTAGAGGCGCCCCGGCGGGGCGTCTCCTCCGCGGCAGCATCGCACCCATCCCCCCTCGGTGTAGAGACGCCCCGGTGGGGCGTCTCTCCGCCCGCGATCTTCCCCAACAGATAGAGGCGCACGTCCGTCGCCACCTGATCGTTGCGACTGCGTCCGGTGTGCAGCTTGCCGGCGACCGGGCCCTTCAGCTCGATCAGACGCCGTTCCACCGCGGTGTGGATGTCCTCATCGGACGGCTGATAGGCGAACTCGCCGGCCTCGAACTCCGTCATGACCCTCTCCAGCCCCTCGATGATCTCTGCCGTCTCCGCCGCCGTGAGCACACCAACGCGCTCCAGCGCCCGGGCATAGGCCAGGCTCCCGACGATATCGGCGGCATAGAGCCGCCGGTCGAAGGCGATCGAGGCATTGTAGGCCCACAGCAACTCATTGGGCTCCTTCGCGAATCGTCCTCCCCACAGTTTCGGCATAACGACGTCTCCCCTCAAGATCGCAAGTCGACATAACAGCCCATCTCCACATCAGCAGTCCGGCAGACCCGCGAAAGGAGCTTCGGGGGTCCGCCCAACTGATCACTGAAAACCGATGCCGCTAGTCTCGCTTGAACTCCGTGTAGTCGGGCTGGGCGTAGGCCGACTTGCCCAGGCCCTCGATGTCGAGCAGCGCCTTCACCTTGAGCGGCAGGCCGAAGAGGTGGATGAAGCCCTCGGCATCGCTCTGGTCGTAGACGTCGTCCTCGCCGAAGGTCGCGTAGTCCTCGCGGTAGAGCGAGTAGGGCGACTTGCGCCCGACCACGGTGCACGCGCCCTTGAAGAGCTTCAAGCGCACCGAGCCGGTGACGTTCGCCATGAGGCTGTCGACAAAGGCGTCCATCGCGGTGCGCAGCGGGGTGAACCACTTGCCGTCGTAAACGAGCTCGGCATACTTCTCCGCGACGACGTCCTTGTAGTGCTGGGTGAGACCGTCGAGACACAACGTCTCCAGCGCGCGCAGGGCCATGTAGAGCACCGTGCCGCCGGGTGTCTCGTAGACGCCGCGCGATTTGATGCCCACCAGCCGGTACTCCACAATGTCCACGCGACCTACACCGTGCTCACCGGCGATCTTGTTCAGATACGTGACCAACTCAACCGCGCCGTGGGAGACCCCATCGACGCGAAACGGGATCCCCGCCCGGAAGTCGATCTCCACGTAACGCGGCTCATCCGGCGCGGCCTCGGGCGCGACCGTCAGCAGGAACATATCCTCCTCAGGCTCCATCCAGGGGTTCTCGAGGATGTGCCCCTCGTGACTGAGGTGCCAGATGTTGCGGTCGCGGCTGTACTTGGACTGTCCGGTCTTGGTGACCGGCACGCCGTGCGCGTTGGCGTAGGCCAGCGCATCCTCGCGCGAGCGGATGTCCCACTCACGCCAGGGCGCGATCACCTGTAGGCGGGGATTGAGCGCCATCACGCCCAACTCGAAGCGCACCTGGTCGTTGCCCTTGCCCGTGGCCCCATGGGCAATCGCGTCGGCGCCCTCCAGCTCGGCGATCTCCACCAGGCGCTTGGCGATCAACGGGCGCGCGAAGGAGGTACCCAGCAGATATTGGCGCTCGTAGATGGCGCCGGCACGCATCGTCGGGAAGACGAAATCCTTGAGGAACTCCTGCCGCAGGTCCTCGACGTAGGCGTTGACCGCCCCGCTGATCCGCGCCTTCTCGGGCAGACCGTCGAGCTCCTCCTCCTGGCCCAGATCCGCCGTGAACGTGACTACCTCGCAGCCGTACTTCTCGATCAGCCACGGGACGATGCAGGACGTATCGAGCCCCCCCGAATACGCCAAGACGACCTTCGTAACCTTCTTGGGTGCCATCACTCTCCTCCGTACCTTGCTGTAATTGCGCTATCGTAGGATCAGTTCTATGAGATCGGCCAGATGGCCGAGTTCTGCTTGGGAAACAACGCCTTGACCAGCAGCCTCCCCTCCAGGTTGCCGCCGCAATCGGCGTAGCCATATCGCACCTCCTCAAAGGATCGATAGCCGAAGAGCAGCTGCAGGAAGGTGAGATCGGGGAAGCGCGCGAAGGCCCGGGTTCCCCGCCGCTCCGTGTCGCTCTCACGCCCCAACGGATGGGACACAATGTCGGCGATGCGGCCTTCCTCGAAAACCAGCTTCACCCCATCGATAT
>JAXGUU010000330.1:0-4689 GCA_040774145.1 Anaerolineae bacterium | reverse complement strand
TGGACTACGACGCGGCAGTGGAACGTAGCCGCAAGGTCTCCGACCGTCTGGTGAAGGGCGTTGGTGCCCTCATGAAGGGTAACGACATCACCGTGTTCGAGGGCGTAGGTCGGCTGGTGTCATCGAAAGAGGTCGAGGTCCGCTTGTCCGACGGTGGGACTCAGATGCTTGCGGCCGGCGCGGTGATCCTGGCGACCGGGGCGCGTGCGCGGTCCATTCCGGGCGTTGAGGTGGATGGCGAGCGCGTGCTCACCTACCGTCACGCGCTGGATCGCCGTGAACTGCCGGCATCCGCCATCGTGATCGGTGCGGGGCCCATCGGGCTTGAGTTTGCCACGATTTGGAGTGCGTACGGCGCAGAGGTCCGGGTCGTGGAGATGATGGACCAGATCCTCCCCGCTGAGGATGCTGACGCGGCCAGTGAGTTGGGGCGGTACCTGCGGCGTCAGAAGATCAAGGTGCAGACCTCCACACGCGTCGAGGGCATCTCTCTGACCGACGGCGGTGTCCGTGTGGATGTTGCCGGGCCCAAGGGGGAAGAGACGTTGGAGGCGGAGGTGACGCTGGTCGCCATCGGTGTGCAGCCCAATAGCGAGGACCTCGGGCTCGAGGCTGTGGGCGTGGAGACGGAGCGCGGGTGGGTCAAGGCCGATGACTATATGCGGACCAGTGTCTCCAACATCTATGCTATTGGTGATCTGAACGGACAGATGCCGCTCGCGCACGTCGCGATGGCCCAGGGCATTCTGGCTGCGGAGGTGATCGCTGGGCACGATCCTGCGCCCTTTGATCTGCGTTTCGTCCCGCGGGGCACGTACACGTCGCCTCAGGTGGCCTCCTTTGGTATGAATGAGGCAGAGGCGCGGGAGAAGTTCTCCGAGGTCGCTGTGGGCAGCTTCCCCTTCCTGCCTAACGGCAAAGCGCTGGCCTTGGGCGAGAACGTCGGCTTCGTCAAGGTGATCTCGGATGCCACAACGCACGAGATCGTCGGCAGCGTCATCGTCGGCCCTGAGGCGACGGAGATCCTGCCGGAGTGAGTGCTTGCGGCCAAGTCGGAGCTGACCGCCGATGAGGTCGCCCGCACGGTGCACGCGCACCCCACACTCAATGAGGCCGTCATGGAGGCGGCTCACGCCGTCTTCGGCGCAGCTATCCATAACGTTGGCTAGACGTCAGATCGCCACGCTCCGCTATGCACGTCCGGATCCGCCGGCCTGGGGGCTCTACTTAGCGTTGGATGGTGCGCCATCACAGATCCCTGGGCCGGGGGAGTACGTGCTGGCCGACTTTGGTGATCCGATACGCGAACCGCTCTTCCCCTCTGCTAGCGACGAAGAGGGATTCGCGACGGTGGTGGCGCCGGGGCATCCTGCGACTCGCTTGCTGCCCGGTGCCAAGGTCGATGTCCTGGGCCCGCTAGGGCGCGGATTTCGACTTGCACCTGCAGGGCACCCGCTTGCTCGCCTGCTGCTGATCGCACAGGTGGAGGCGCTGCCCCTGCTCGCACCGCTCTACGAAGCTGCCGCTTCAGTGGTGCTGGTGGTGGAGGCCACCACCAGGGCCCAGCTCCCTTCACCTGCCCGGTTTCCCCCTGCTTTGGAGCTGGTCCATGTGACCCTAGATGGGTCAACCGGCTATCTCGGTCCTTTGGTCGGGGCTGTTGAGGCCTCGACTGTTGCCCCGGCCGGCCTGGAGCGCGTCGATACGCGGTTGTGCGAACTGATCGCCTGGGCTGAGTGTGTCTGCGTGGCGCACGACCCGGGGACTTATCCTGCGTTGGCGACGATCGTGAAACGGGTGCGGTTGCAGCCCTTCCCCGATTTTGCTCAGGCGCTGGTCCGCGTGCCCATGCCCTGCGGCGTGGGGGCGTGCGATGTGTGCCGAGTGGCTACGCCTCACGGCGAAGTCCGGACCTGCGTCGATGGGCCGGTTCTCGACCTACTGGACTTTCTGCCCCTGTGAGTCCGAGTCGATGATCGAACTTGCCCCTCGCCATAAGTACGGACTCGCGATCCCGGGTCCGGTGATGCCCGCCGCCGGGACCTTTGGCTACGGTGATGCCTACGCCGACTGGGTGGATCCCTCCCTGTTAGGGGCGATTGTCACGAATCCTGTGAGCATGCGTCCTCGACGGGCGGCCCATGGGCAGCGGATCGCCGTCCGGGGTGATACGTTGGTTGTGCATACCGGGTGGCCCAATCCGGGTCTGAGGCGGCTCCTTCGCGAGGTTCGCGAGACGTGGGAGCGACTTCCCGTGCCTGTCATCGTTCATCTCCTCGCCGGCTCTCCTGCCGAGACGGCTCAAGCTGCCGCGTTGCTGTCAACCGTTTCCGGGGTGGGAGGCATCGAGCTGGGATTTATGGCCGGCGTCTCTCGCCGTCAGGCGGTTGAGACGGTCGCGGCGGCGGCGACGGAGGGCGACCTGCCCGTCGTCGCGCAGATTCCTTTCGATCGTGTGGACGATCTGGCACCGCTTCTCGCTCGTCAGGGCGCGGATGCACTGACGTTGGCGGCGCCGCCGCGAGCCGTCGTGCCGATCGCGATGGAGGACCCATCCGCCGCTGAGGCGTGGAACCTCGAGGCAGAAGGGACGACCGATGAGGTCGGTGTCGCGCGCTACCTGCGTGGACGGCTCTACGGGCGGGCGCTCTTCCCACTGTTGCTCAATATCCTCTCCCGTTGGGCTCAGAAGCTGCCGGTGCCGGTGATCGCGTGCGGTGGTATCGCTTCCGCTGAGGATGCTATGGCGTGTCTGACGCTGGGCGCTGCTGCGGTGCAGATCGATGCATTGATCTGGCGCGAGCCCTCGCTGCTCAACGCCGTCGCGCGAGCACTGGAGAAACCTGCGCAGGAGGAGGTTCGATGAAGTGGATCCATGGATGGCGTGTGTTGATCAGCGTGTTAATCCTTGCCTCGCTCGCCGGTAACGTCTTCCTCATCCGCACGCTGATGGGTGCACAGAAAACGCTGAATCAAGCGCGCGATACCGCGCGTGATGCCCTCCGCTCGCTGGAAAGTGAACCGATGGTCATCTCGGTCGCGATCGATGAGGAGATCCCGATACGCACGACGGTCTCCTTCAGTGATACCCTGAGGGTTCCTTTTGAGCTTGACTACACGCTATCGACGGTGGTCAATACCTACATCAATATCCCGATCTTGGGGCGGCAGTCGGTCGCCGTCCCCGTCAACGCCGTGATTCCGATCAGTGAGACATTCGAGATCCCCATCGCCGTTAGCGTACCGGTCTCGATGACCTATCCCCTCGAGCTCGACATCCCCGTTGCTGTTGAGATCCCCGTTGAGATGATCACCGGTTGGGTTACCTATCTGGACGCGCTGGACCTGGGCCTGCAGCGTGATGCGCGTTGAAGCTATAGGTGCAACTCATCGTTTCCTGAAGTGACACTTCCCACTACGGCCCACCTAGTCGGCAGACTATAATGCCAGTGCCGCGAAGTAGTCAGCTCGCGGCTGCCATGACGTGGACGCTTACGTTGAGGATGAGGAACCTTGTCAGTTGAAGCCGATCGGCATCAGAAGCGGTCCATCCGCGATCTCTTCACGCGCATTGCTGAGCACTATGACCGGGTGAACCGCTTGATCTCCCTGGGGCAGGATCAACGGTGGCGGCGTGCTGCGTTGAAGATGGCGCAGCTGCCTCCGGAAGGGATCTGTCTCGACGTCGCGACAGGGACCGGTGATCTGGCGTTGATGGCCTTGCAGGACGACGCACGCCCGCGTGTTGTGGGAACGGATCTGACGCCGGCCATGCTTCACCAGGCGCAGGCGAAATCCGTTGGCGTTAGCCTGCCCTGGGTCGTCAGCGATGGATTGGCGTTGGCCTTTGCAGACGGGACGTTCGATGCCGTCACTTCGGCCTTCATGATGCGGAACGTGCCGGATGTCGATGCGGCCTTTGCCGAGCAGGTGCGCGTGACCCGCCCCGGAGGGCGCGTGGTTTGCTTGGAGATCACTTGGCCGCGCAGGTTTCCGATGCGCTGGCTGTTCGGGCTCTACTTCTACGGCATGCCACCGCTGTTGGGCGGGCTGGCCGCTCGAGCTTGGGGGCCCTATCGGTACCTTCCTCGCTCGGTGCGTAGGTTTGTCGAACCCGCGATCTTGGCCGAGAAGATGGCGCGGGCCGGATTGCACGAGGTGACGTGGCGAACGATGATGGCCGGCACTGTGGCCATCCATGCCGGTGTCAGGCCGTAGGACAGTGCGTTGACGATGGGCGCAGGGCTCCTAGAGGAGCTGTGATGAGGAAGGCTGTCAGAGGGCTGCAAAGGTAGGAGGGTGTGCGTGAGTGAGCATAGGGACCCGCGTCTGGAGACATTGAGGGAGCAGAAGAACCTCGCCCACCTGGGTGGGGGGCGGGAGCGGATCGAGCGGCAGCACGAGAAGGGCAAGATGACGGCGCGGGAGCGGGTGGCGGGGCTGCTGGACGGCGGGTCGTTTCACGAGCTCCAGCCGTTCAGCGTGGCGCACCCGGAGGATGAGGCGGCGGTGCTGGGGGACGGGGTGGTGACGGGGTACGGGACGATCGACGGGCGGGCGGTGTGTGTGTACGCGCAGGACTTCACGGTGTATGGGGGGTCGGTGTCGTTGGCACACGCGCGGAAGATCGTGCAGGTGCAGGAGATGGCGCTGCACAACGGGTGGCCGATCATCGGGCTGCTGGACTCC
>JAXGUU010000329.1:0-4696 GCA_040774145.1 Anaerolineae bacterium | reverse complement strand
GCGCTGCGCTTCGTCATCCCGCCGCCGTAACGTCGCACAGTCACGGTGCCGTGCCGTCGGTTCGGCGGAACGCTAGCCAGACGGTCACGGCGCCCAACCCGACCAGCGCCGCACTCGTGAGGAAGGTGGCGGGGTACCCCCACCCCGCCGCCAACACCCCGCCGACCGAGGACATCACCATCGTCCCGAAGCCGCTGAAGAGGTTGGCCACGCCCGCCGCCAGTGAGCGCCACGACTCGGTCACCGACTCCTGGATCACCAGGCTCCACACCGAGCGCGCCATCGCCGCAAAGACGGTCATCACGATGAAGCCGCCCGTGACCACCAGCCAATCACCGCTCAGGCCCATCAGCAGGATGCTCAGCGCCACGCCCGCCGCGCTCGCGGCGATCGTCAACACGCGGCCCCACCGGCGGACCAGCGCCGGGGTCACAAGCGGCGCCGGGATGCTGATCAGGTTCGACAGCGCGATCGCTCCCCCGATCTGCGCCGCCGAGATGGCCCACTGCTCGTCGAGGTAGACGCTAAAGAAGGTGCGCGCCGTGAACTCGCCGCCCACGCGCAGCGCGCAGACCACGGCGATCGCGGAGAGGATCGCGACCGGCGCGCGCGCCGGTCGCGCGGGACCGCCGGCCCACGCGCGGGCATCGGCGGCGTCGGGTGCCGCCGCGCCGCCGCTCACCGCTACGCGGCCAGGCCGATCGTCCGGTAGCCGCTGCAGCCACCAGAAGACCGGCAGGTAGACCAGTACCCCCATCGCCAGCGTCATCCCGTAGGGGCGGGCGTCCGCGAGCGATCCGCCGAAAACCCCGCCGAGCCCGGCGAAGAACCCCGGCAGCAAGCCCCCCATCATCGCGCCGACCACGGCCCCCAGCGGGCGCAGCGCGATGAGCAGCGCGAAGGCGTGCGGGCGCTCCTCGGCCGTCGTGACGGCGGTCATGTAGGGTTGGCTGCTGACCATGAAGAGCGCCAGACCGGCGGAGGCTGCCAGCCGCACCGCGAGCACCCACGCGCCTTGTAGGTGAGCGGGGACCAGGTCGGAGATCGAGAGCAACACCAGGCCGATCACCCACCCCAGCGACCCCAGCACCATCGAGCGGCGCGCGCCGAGGCGCCGGCTGACCGCCGCGCCGGGGATCGAGGCCAGCGCATAGCCCAGGTTCGAGACCGCCGCCGAGGTGCCGACGAACTCCGGCCCATAGCCCATGCGCACCTGGTACAGGTTCAGGACCGCGTCCGAGAGGCCCGTCCAGGTGAGCCCCTGCGCGACCGATGCCCCGAGCACGATCCACGCCTCACGTCGCAGCTGTTTGACCGTCGCGAAGTAGCTCATGTTCGTCGCCTAGCCTAGCCCGGATCGACCGCAGCGCAAGCTGCGCCCCTCTCCCCAACCTTTGGGGTCTTCCGGGACCCCAAAGCGTTTTCACCCGCGCAACCGCGCCGTCAGCCCCCGCAGCAGCACACTTGCAGCCCCCTCGTCAGCGAGGGCGCCGTCCCGGGGCGTCGGACGCCCGAATCCGTGCGACGCAACGGGCCTCCCGGCTTCCCGGAAGGTCAACTGCGATCGCCCTGCCGCACAAAGCCGTCCCCGAGCGAACTCGGGGACGGCTTTGAACGGTGACCCTTCCCGGCGACCCGGGAGATCGACCCTACGCCATATCGTACTGCTCGGAGTGGACCTGCCTCATCGACACGCCAAGCTCCTTCAGCCCCTTGCTGACGATCTTGATCATCGGCAGCGGACCGCAGATGAAGTAGATGCACTTCGTGCAGCTCTTGTCAAGATGCCGACCCAACACGTCGGGCGTGATGTAGCCCGTCTCGCCCTCCCATCCCTCCGGCGGATTCTCCAGCACGTGGACCACCTTCAGGTTCAGCTTCTCCTGCAACTCGTCCAGCTCCTCGCGGAAGGTGACGCCCTCCCAGTTTCGATTGCCGTAGAAGAAGGTGACCGGCTGCTGATCGTCGCGCTCCGCCAGCGTGCGCAACATGCTCATCACCGGGGCCGACCCGATGCCGCCTGCGATGAAGATGTAACCCTCGCCGGGATGATCCTCCATGTCGAAGATCCCATAGGGACCGTCGATGTAGACCGGCGTGCCGATCTCGAACGTGCCCACCTGGCTCGTCCAGTCACCCAGCTCGCGGATGGCGAACTGAATGCGGTCGGGGTGCCCCTCAGGCGAGGCGAAGCTGAAGGGATGCTCGCTAATGAAGAAGGGGGCGTGCCCCACCGAGGGCCAGGCCACCTGCCCCGCTTTGAAGTCCATCCCTGCATGCCCCACCGGCTCCAGCACCATGGTCCACGTATTGCCCCGCTCCGGCAGGATCTCCGTGATCTTGTAGGGGACCTTGAGCAGGCGCAACGGCTTGATCAGGCGGATGTGAAGCAACATCGCCGCCCACACAACCAGGTAGATGACCCACAGAGTGCGCTGGGCCGGGTGTGACGTGAAGTAGTTCACCCTGAAGATGTGGTAGAAGGCGAAGCCCAGCACCGCGACGGTGAAGATGTTGTGCAGGATGCGCCACGCTTCATAGCTCATCTTCAACCACTGCCGCCAGATCGAGGTGACGATCAGGCCCAAAAGGGCGATAAAGGCGAGGACCCCCGCCCGCAGGCTCCAGGGCGCCCCCAACAGGTTCAGGGCGACGAAGTTGTAGGGGTTCTGCACGATGAGTAGGATCGGGTGCGCCAGCACGAGGAAGAAAGCAGCCCTCGAGAGGTTGTGATGCACCCGGTAGATGCCGTCCAGGGCAAACGTATCGGTCAGGAACGGCAGCCGGCCCGTCGGGACCCACTGAAAGCCCATCAGGGCGAAGCCCAGATAACCCAGCCCTACCGCGGCATCTCGCCAGAACTGCCTCCCCGTGGGACGCGGCGCCAACACCATGATCGCGATCGGCGCCAATAACACCACGGCATAGGCTGCCATCCAGACCGCTCGCCTCACCGATGATTTCATGGACCACCTCCTAAAATGACGACTACGTATGATAGGTGCGCCCAGGCCACACACGGGAGGCGCCGTCCACGCTATCCGCGCTGCCGGACGACTGCATACCCGCAGACGTCATCCCATCTCACGTCCCGTGGCCCCGTGGAGTCCACACTTGTGGTTTCCGGATCTTAGTCTATGCTAGTATGTGAGAAGTGGCAAGCGACCGGGCAGCCAGGGCTATCGTAGGTCAGCACTCTTCCGGGAAGCTCGCAGAGCCTCGCTCACCACAAAGAAGGCGTCGGACGCCTGAATACGTGCAATGCGAGGGCCCGCGAGCTTCCCGGAAGGTCGGATGTGATCGCCCTGACCGGGCAACCGGACCGCGTCAGCCCACAGATATCATTGGACCGTTGAAGGAGGAGATACCTATGAGCTGGGCGAAGATCGTCACATTTATCGCAGCGATTGCACTAATAGCCGGCGGTGCACTTTGGGCCTACAACTTCTTCGAGGCCCCGGAGCACATTGACACCATTACGGCGAAATGGGAGACCGCGGGACACGCCGACACGGCCTCGCGCTCCTTCACCAACTGGGATGAGAACGATCCCCCCGAGGTCCCCACGGCCTGTGCCAAGTGCCACAGCATGTACGGCTATCTCGACTTCCTCGGTGCCGACGGCAGCACCCTGCGCGAGGTCAACGCCGCGGCCAAGACGGGGAGTGTCCTCTACTGTAACACCTGCCACAACGACGTCGGACACAACCTGACGAGCGTCATCTTCCCCGGAGGTGCCGAGGCCACCGACCTGGGTCGCGAAGCCAACTGCATGCGCTGCCATCAGGGACGCCAATCCACGGTCGGCGTCAACGCCGCCATCGAGGGCATCGACGACGACACGGTGGCCGAGGGCCTGGGCTTCCTCAACGTCCACTACGCCATCGGCGCCGGTACGCTGATGGGCGACGACGCCGCCATCGGCTACCAGTACGACGGCAAGCCCTACGTCGGTCGCTTCGCCCACGTCGAGGACTACGACACCTGCATCGAGTGCCACGACCCCCACAGCACCACCATCAACCCCGACAAGTGCGCGCCCTGTCACAGCAACGTCGCCGGTTACGCGGATCTCTTCCAGATCCGCGCGGACCCCGTTGACTACGATGGCGACGGCGACACCACCGAGGGCATCCGCAGCGAGATCGGCACGCTGCATGACACGCTCTACACCGCCATCCAGGCCTATGCCGCCGACGTCATCGGCACCCCCATCGCCTACACCACCAACTTCCCCTACTGGGCCACCGCCGATGGCGACCGCTACACCACCTGGACCCCGCGCCTCGTGCGCACCACCTATACCTACCACTACGTCCTCGAGGATCCGGGCGCCTTCACCCACAATTCCAAGTACATCCTGCAGATGCTCTACGACGCCCTGGAGGATCTCAACGCCCGCGTGCCCGTCGATATGGCAGCCTACACGCGACCCTGACCCGCCACCCCTCCGCTGAGCCGGCCCGACGCGACGTCGGGCCGGCTCAATCCCGACCGCGCCATCCCGCTCAAGGGCCTTCCGCGGGCCTTGAGCGGTTACCCACCTCAAGAGGCATCAAAGGTCCGCTCCGCAGAAGCGACCGAGCAAGGCATCCCGCTCAAGGGCCTTCCGCGGGCCTTGAGCGGTCACCCACCGCAAGAGGCATCAAAGGTTCGCTCAACAGAAGCAACCTAGCAAGGCATCCCGCTCAAGGGC
>JAXGUU010000328.1:0-4733 GCA_040774145.1 Anaerolineae bacterium | reverse complement strand
GCTGACCCAAGCCGCCGACAGCGTCGGCCTGGCCAAGTGGATCATCCACACCCTAGCCGAGCAGGCGGACCTCAAGGCGACCTTTATGCCGAAGCCGCTCTACAAGATGCCCGGCAACGGCATGCACGTCCACCAGTTCCTGGCGAAGGGCGGCACCAACCTCTTCCCCGGCGGGGGGCTGCACGGGCTCAGCCGGGAGGCCCTGGCCTACACCGCCGGGCTGCTCGAGCACAGCCTGTCGGGGAGCCTTCTGGCCTTCACCAACCCCAGCACCAACAGCTTCCGCCGCCTCGTCCCCGGCTATGAGGCCCCGGTCAGCGCCACCTTCGCCGAGGGCTCGCGAAGCGCCGCCGTGCGCATCCCCGGCTACCTGAGGCCCGACGAGCTGCGCGTGGAGTATCGCACCGGCGACGCCACAGCGAACGCCCACTACAGCCTCTCGGCTATGGTGCTTGCGGGCATCGACGGCATCGTGCGGGGCGCCGATCCCGTAGCGCTCGGCTTCAGCGGCGCTGAGGTAGGTCAGGGAAAAGTCTTCCCGCTCGACCTGCACGCCGTCCTCGATGGCCTGGCGCGCGACAACGCCTGGCTCAAGCCTGCCTTCCCCGAACGGCTCCTGACGCGCTGGATCGAGAAGCGCCGCGCCGAAGCCGACTACGTCTACAACGCCCCCACCCCGCAGGAGTACGAGCTCTATTTCTGAATCCCGCTCACTGCGGCGATCTCCCGCCCAAAGCCTTTCCGCAGGCTTTGGGCGGTGGTCTGACGGCGTGATACTCACCTGTGCAGAGCTCACACGCCGGCTATACTACAACCGAGCGTAGCCGTACATGGGAACCGAAAGGTTGTGCAAATGAGCGACCACCAAGACCTGCCGGCGATCACCCTCGAGGAGATTCGCGCGTGGACCGATGAGGCCTCCTATGGCCGCGGCGCGAGTTACTTCCGTCAAAGCCGCATCCGATCCCCGCGCCGCTATGATCGCACGCTCCAGGCCGAGTGCCTGGGCTCACGACCTGAGCCCTATCTCGTCAAGATCACCCTCGGCGAAAGCGGAATCGTCGCCGGCAACTGCTCGTGCCCGGTCGGCATGGGCGGATCTTGCAAGCACGCCGTGGCGCTTCTGCTGACCTGGTTTCACACGCCGGAGGCCTTCGCCGAGGCCGAGCCACCGACCTCGGTGCTCAACAACCTGACGCGTGATGAGCTCATAGCCCTGATCGAGGGAATGATCGAGCGCCACCCTGACCTCGAGACAATGCTCACGCTCAAGGCAATCAGCAGCCCCGCACCAACACAAACACTAGACCCGGAGACCATTCGCCGGCAAGCCACGCGTGCACTCTTCAGCCACGGGCATGATTGGCGATCCGGGTACCACATCAGCGAGGAGCTGAGTGGGATCGTCGTGATTGCTGACGCACTCGCCCAGCGGGAGGACTGGACGAATGCAGCGCTGGTCTACCGAACGATAGCTGAGACCGTGCGGGACAACTATGAGCAGATCTACGACGACGAGGGCGACGTTACCTGGGTCGTGGCTAGCTGCGTGGCCGGCCTCGGGAACTGCCTCGCAGCAACGCCCGATCTGAGCAGTCGCTTGGAGCTCCTACGGGCAATCTTCAACCTCTATTTGTGGGACGTTAGCCTGGGCGGCTACGGCATGGCCGGCGACGCGCCGACGCTGTTGCTGAACTCAGTGCGCCCTGACGAGCGTCGCACCCTTGTGAGTTGGCTGCACGAGGCACTGCCGCCCAAGGTCACGGAGGACGCCTTTTCGCGGGATTGGCGGCGACAGACGCTCGGCGCCTTCCTGCTGGCTCTGGAGCAGGACCATCTCGATGACGACCATTATCTTGAGCTCTGTCGCGACACTGGGCGCGATTTGGAGCTCGTCGAACGCCTTCTGGTGCTCGGGCGGGTGGAGGAGGCCATCGCGGAGACCAGAAGTGCACCGGGTTATCTGCTGACGCAGTTGGCCGACCTCTTTGTGGATTATGGGTATGGCGACCGGATCCGGTCATTCGTCGCCGACCTCTGGGAAGAGGGCAACGACCGTCGACTTCTGGCATGGCTCAAGGCCGACGCTGAGCACCACGGACAACTCGAGCGTGCACTCGAATGGACCACCATCCAGTTCTGGCACCATCCGAAACTTGAGGCCTACCAGGAGTTGCGCCGGCTGGCTGAGCCGCTGGGTCGCTGGCACGCAGTGAGAGCCGGTATCCTTAGCCGCCTCGATGCCGAGGGCTATGACGTGGAACTCGTCCGCATCTATCTGGAGGAAGGCGCAGCCGAACTGGCGCTCCGCGCCTTCGAGAAGCTGCAGGAGAAGCAGAGGGAGCCGCGCGGGCAGACGCCGTTTCCCGATCGGTGGTCATCACATTATCTACACGTACCTCTAGCCGAAGCCATTGCAGTGAGTCATCCGTGGAAGGCAGTCGCCCTGCTCAAAGAGGTGATCGATAGACTGATCGCCGCACGGGGGAGGGGGAACTATGCCGAAGCAGCACGACACCTACAGACCGTGCGCGGCATCTACCTGACCCACGGCGCGTCGGAGGAGTGGCAGGTTCTCATCGACGACGTGAGAAACCGAAACCGCCGCCTCCGCGCCCTGCGCGACGAGCTGGAGAAGGCAGGGATCTGAGGCGCAGCCTCCTTTCAGTGCAGGTTGCACTGCGAACAGCCTTTCCCTTGCCACCACACAGCGCTACGCCGTCAGCCACGTCAGGCACGCGGGCCACCAACGGGCCTGATCGGCGTTCGTATGGCCCATCCCAGGGATCGACTCGACCTGCACCCGCTCGCCAGGCATAGCGCCCGTCAGTGCCTGCCGGAACCGCAGGGCGCCTCTGGGCGCCACGTCCAAGCTCATCACAGCCAGATCGCTCACCCGCAGCGCGTCGAGCCACGCACGATGCGGGGAGTGGCCGAAGACACGCCCCACGAGCGCGTCCCGCCACTCGGTGCCCCGCTTTCCGTGCTGCCCATTCCGCCGCAGCGAGGTCATACAGGAAAGGGAGTGTGGACTCCTTGGTGCCGCTCAAGCCGGAGAGGAACAGGACCACGCGGCGCGCGCCGCTCGTCTTGGGCTCGACCCACAGCACGGGGATGTAGTCGACCCAGACCAACGAAGAGGACGGAACCTCGGCAACGTCGCTCATCTGAGGTACTCCTTGGATTCACACCAAGGCGCGACGCTAGCTCAGCGATTCGCCGGCCAAAGCTAGCGCCTCTTCGACCACGGCGTCGCTCAAGTAGAAGCCGGCGGACTGACGCAGGGCGTCCAGGTGAGGCCGCAGAACATCGATCGCACCACGCGCCTTCGCTTCCAGCAGGATGCCGACAACCCCTATCACGGGGAGGCCCAGTCGTTGCGCTGTGCGCCGACCCTCGCGCTCGTCCAGTAGTACCAGGTCGGCCCCGAGTTCCAACGCCACAGCGATCGTCTCGGCTTCACCACGGTCCAGATCACGCTCGAGGGCGGTGACCAGCACCTCATTCCGCACAGTGTGGCGCTCAACCCAACCCGCCTCAGCGACGTCGTCGCCGCCGGGCCAGCGCTCACCGCCGGCGTTAAGTTCAGCCCAAACGCCCTCGGCGATGTGCAATCGTCCATAGAGTCGGCGGAGAAGATCGAATTGCGCGATAGCGGACAGGTTGGTCAGCGGCGAGGTGCCGCTGACGACGATCATAGACGACCAAGATCGCGGAGGGCATCGCAATCCTCGACGAGTTCGGCCTTCTCATAGTGCGGCGCGATACGACGTGAACCGAGAACCTGCCGGAACTCCCACAGCGCCATCCCCGCCAGCTCGCGCGCCTTGCCGATCGACAGACGCCCCTGCGTGTAGAGATGGACGGCGAGCTCGACCTTCAGCTCCTGCGCTGTCATCTGGGCCGAATCGAGCACGTCCTGAGAGACATCAAGGATGCATACGTCGGTCATGGCATCGTTCCTTCTCCAATCATACCTACTCGTTACTGCAGCATCCACAAACATGATAGCACACTTCAACCATCCGGCGAACGGTGTGGGTCAATCGAGCGTGCGCAGCCTTCGGCGCATCGCGCCCAGGTCCACCCCCCAGCCATAGTCCGACCTGCATCTGCGCTCCCCCTCCTCCCAGAGCACGTCAGGGTTGAAGCACGGATAGACCAGGTCGCGGCGGTTCGCGTGGGGATACTGTACCTCCAGCCCCCAGAGCAGGATCTGATGCGCGGTTGCGCGGGGAAGAGCTGCATGGCCTGCTCGAAAGGGTCGCGGTCCTTTCGTTAAGTGGTGCATTCCGTCGGCGAAAGGAGGTCATCCGTCGTCCCGGCCCACGTTGCGAGGAGCCCGACCGGCGGATGATGCCATACTCCTATCCGCCGGTGCAGGCGCGGCAACCTATGTGTCACACCCGATCGTTCAGCCTAACCCGCGTGTCAAACCAAATGATAATGTTACCGAAGGGCTACGGTTCGGTCGAACGATAATGTTACCGGAGTCAAGCCGTCTCCTTTCTTGAGAGAGGTACGATTATCTTCGGCTTTGGGGCTGTGAAACCTGTGGGCAAACCGCTGTTGGGTTGGACCACAGGTGCCACAGCCCTCAGGGCCTCAACTGCCTCCGGAAAGCGGTCCGGGTCAGCCAGGGTCTCGTAGACATTCTCTACCTGATCGGGGTCAGCCCCAGGATAGGCAAACAGGTGGTCGAACATCTTCTCGATATCACGCCGCAGCTGACG
>JAXGUU010000327.1:0-4763 GCA_040774145.1 Anaerolineae bacterium | reverse complement strand
CTTCACGCCGCGCGACGTGGTCAAGCTCATGGCCAACCTGATCTTCTACCCCATCGCCGACGAAATCCGCGACGCCACGTACCGCGTCTACGACGGCGCGTGCGGCACCGGCGGCATGCTCACGGTCGCCGAGGAGACGCTGCAGGAGCTCGCCGCCAGGACCGGGAAGCAGGTCGCCACCCACCTCGGCCTCGAAACGCCCGTGGAGCGGGTCGGGCAGGACGCCGCGTTTGTGCACCTTCCGGATCACCGGCGCAGGCGGCGGCGCGAGGTCGGGCGTCTGCCGTAGGGGCGCAGCATGCTGCGCCCCTACGGGCTGATCACGATACGCCCCACCCGGTGTGTCACGCTGCGCCCCACCCACGCCCGCGGATGACGGCGATGCCGAGTATTCGCTTCTGACGCGCTCCAGCGACGGTCAGCTCCTCTTCCTGGCGAACATGGTCAGCAAGATGAAGCACCGGACGGCGCTCGGGAGCCGCATCGCCGAGGTGCACAACGGGTCGTCGCTCTTCACGGGTGACGCGGGGCAGGGCGAGAGCAACATCCGCCGGTTCATCATCGAGAACGACTGGCTGGAGGCCATCGTCGCGCTGCCGCTGAATATGTTCTACAACACCGGCATCGCCACCTACATCTGGGTGCTGAGCAACCGCAAGCCCGCGCACCGCCGCGGCAAGGTGCAGCTCATCGACGCCACGGCGTGGTTCAGCCCCTTGCGCAAGAACCTGGGGAAGAAGAACTGCGAGCTCTCCGACGCCGACATCGACCGGATCTGCGCCGTCTACCTGGCCTTCGAGGAGACCGAGCAATCGAAGATCATGCCGAACGCAGCGTTTGGTTATTGGAAGGTCACGGTCGAGCGCCCGCTGCGGCTGCCGGGGGCGCGTCCGGGCCACGTCTACACGCCCAAGGAGATCCGCGCGCTCAAGGACGCGCCGGCCAACCCGACGCCGTTCCCGGTATCGCCGCCATCCGCGGTCGTGGGTGGGGCGCAGCAAGACACACCTGGTGGGGCGTATCGTGATCAGCCCGTAGGGGCGCAGCATGCTGCGCCCCTACGGCAGACGACGGGTCCCGCGTCGCCGCCTGCGCCGGTGATCCGGAAGGTGCACAAACGCGGCGTCCTGCCCGACCCGCTCCACGGGCGTTTCGAGGCCGAGGTGGGTGGGAGGCCTTGCGTGGTGGAGTACGAGCCCGACCCCGAGCTGCGCGACACGGAGCAGGTGCCGCTGCTCGAGGAGGGCGGCATCGACGCCTTTCTGGCGCGCGAGGTGCTGCCCTACGCGCCCGACGCCTGGTACGATCCCGAGAGCGTCAAGGTGGGGTACGAGATCAGCTTCACGAGGTATTTCTACAAGCCGCAGCCGCTGCGGTCGCTCGAGGAGATCCGGGCGGACATCCTGGCGCTGGAGCGGGAGACGGATGGGCTGCTGGATGAGATTCTGGGTACGCCAGGCAGACCTGGCTGATCTCCCTTTGGCGTCGTGATCTGCCAGTGCGGGAATAGAATGGGCTGAGTTTGCACAAGCGAGGAGCAGACCAATGTTGACACGCGTGCACATCGAGGGGTACAAATCCCTCAGGAATGTCGAGGTGCGCCTCTCGGACCTTGCTGTGTTGTTTGGGCCCAATGCGGCAGGGAAGAGCAACTTCCTGGATGCGCTGCAACTGTTTGCCAAGATCGCGACGAGCCGCACGCTGAAAGAGGCCTTCGATCCGCCCTACCGGGGAAAGCCGTTGGAGTCGTTCACCTTCGGGAAGGATGGAATCAGGGGGCTCCTTGCCCAGGAAAGCGTCAGCTTCAGCATCGAGGCGGATGTGCGGCTGTCGCCGGCTGTCATCGACGCGGTGAACCGGCAGATCAGAGAGATGAAGCGCGCCGGCCAGGCTGAGCCATCCCCAGCCGCGCCGGAACGGCTGGGCGCGTCTGCCGACCAGGTCCACGACGGTGGCGTGAGCTATCGAACCGGCGAAGAGACGCTCAAGCGCCGGCCGCCCGTCCGGGAGCACTACCTGCGCTATCGGATCGAGGTGGCGCTATCTCCCCGTACGGGCATACTGCAGGTGGTCGACGAGACGCTGACCGCTCTCAGCGAAGCAGGCGAACCCAAGCGCCACCGGAAGCCCTTTCTGTCACGCGAGGGGGATCGTCTGCATCTTCGGCTCGAAGGCCAGGCGCACCCGACCTACTTCGAGCGATTCCTGGACCATAGCATCCTATCGCTTCCGCATTACCCACCGCACTACCCGCACCTGGTGGCGATGCGCCGGGAGCTCGAGAGTTGGCTGTTCTTCTACTTCGAGCCGCGTGAGCGGATGCGGGCGGCCACCCCGGTTAAGGAAGTGCGGCACATTGGCCTGATGGGTGAGGAACTGGCTGCCTACCTCAACACACTCAAGGCCCTGGACCCACAACAGTTCCGTGCTGTCGAGAGAGCCGTACACACGATCCTGCCCGACATCGACGGCATTGACGTCGAGGTCAGCGACCTCGGCGAAGTTGAGTTGAGGCTGCGAGAGGCGGGAATCCCGATACCCGCACGTGTCCTCTCCGAGGGGACGCTACGCATCCTCGGGCTGCTTGCCCTGACCGGTGCCAAGGAAGCCCCCAGTCTGATCGGCTTTGAGGAGCCTGAGAACGGGGTCCACCCACGGCGGATACAACTGATTGCTGAGCTGTTGACGACCCGCGCGGCGCTCGGGGAGACGCAGTACATCGTCACGACCCACTCGACGCTTCTCCCCGATCTTCTGCCAGAGAAGTCCCTCTACGTCTGCCGTAAAGTGGCGGGTGAGACGCAGATCCGGCCCTTCGACGCATGGGGTGCGCTGGCAAAGCAACAGGAGATCGAGGCGGCTCTGGACGACACCATTGGACCCGACCTCACGGTCTCCGAGAGGATCCTTCGGGGTGACTTCGATGCGTGAGATCGCGCTGTTCGTTGAGGACCACGCGCATCGGGAGTTTCTGGAAGCCTTGATCGCACGGCTGGCTCGCGACCACGGTCAGCCGGTGGTCTGCGATTGGCGCAATGTGCGCCGGGGCCATGGCGCGGTGATCACCGAGCTGAAGCAGCTCCTCCGCGATCTGGTCCGGACGCGAGGCGGGTACCCTGACCTGATTGTCGTTGCTACCGATGCCAACTGTAAGGGAAACGCCCAGCGCATCCGGGAGATCCGCGAAGTCAGTGATGCCACTCCGGCGCGCGTGGTCTGCGCAGTTCCCGATCCGCACATTGAGCGCTGGCTGCTGGTGGATTCGGCGGCGTTCAAGGCGGTCCTGGGGCGTGGCTGCGCAGCGCCCGATCAGAAGTGCGAGAGGGCGCGCTACAAGCGACTGTTGGTTGAGGCCATCCGCCAGGCAGGGGTCACCCCGAGCCTTGGGGGCATCGAGTTCGCGGCAGACATCGTGGCAGCGATGGACCTGGCGCGGGCAGGCCGGGCTGATGCGTCGCTGGGTCAGTTTCTGGACGAGCTGGAGACGGTGTTTCGCGAATGGCAGACATGAGACCCTATCCCAGCTACAAGGACTCCGGTGTGCCGTGGCTGGGCGACATTCCCACGCACTGGGTGCTCGGACGCCTCAAGTCCTACGTGGCGAACGTCATCGAGTCGACCAGCGAGCGCCGCGACAGCGATCTCTACATAGCTCTGGAGCACGTCGAGAGCTGGACAGGTCGTGTCAAACGGGTAGGGCCTGACGTGGTGTTTGACAGTCAGGTCAAGCGCTTCCTGGCGGGAGACATCCTGTTCGGCAAGCTTCGCCCCTATCTCGCGAAGGTGACTCGCCCAACGGACGACGGAGTCTGCGTTGGAGAGTTCCTGGTTCTCCGTCCTCGCACTCACGCCCTGACGGCCACCTATGCTGAACACCTGCTGCGCTCCAAACCCATCATCGATGCTGTCAACAGCAACACATTCGGAGCGAAGATGCCTCGTGCCGATTGGGGATTCGTGGGTGGCATGCTCGTTCCTCTCCCTCCCCTCGCCGAGCAGCGCGCGATCGTCCGCTACCTCGACACCATCGACCGCCGCATCCGGCGGTACATCCGCGCCAAGCAGAAGCTGCTCAAGCTGCTCGAGGAGCAGAAGCAGGCCATCATCCATCAGGCTGTCACCCGCGGGCTCGACCCCAGTGTGAGGCTCAAGCCCTCCGGCGTCGAGTGGCTCGGCGACGCGCCGGAGCATTGGCGAGTGATGCGGAACGGCCAGCTCTTTGCTCAGCGCAACGAAGCCGGGTATCCAGATCTGCCTATTCTCGAAGTGTCATTGAGAACTGGCGTGAGGATTCGCGATCTCGAGAACGGCGACCGTAAGCAGGTCATGAGCGACCGCGGTAAGTACAAGCGCGCCAGACAGGGCGACATTGCCTACAACATGATGAGAATGTGGCAGGGTGCTGTTGGCGTGGCGCCTGTTGATGGGTTGGTGAGCCCAGCCTACGTGGTCGCCAGGCCCCTGGAAGGCACCGATGCTCGATACTTCGCGGCGCTGTTCCATACGCCCTCCTATATGCTTGAGGTGGATAGATACTCGCGGGGCATCGTCAAAGACCGCAATCGGCTCTACTGGGCCGACTTCAAGCAAATGCCAGTTATCTGCCCGCCGTACGATGAGCAGCGACGGATCGCTGATGCACTCGAAGCGTTCACTGAGTTAGTGGACAGCGGGCGCCGCAAGGTAGAACGACAGATCACCCTCCTCCAGGAGTACCGCACGCGCCTGATCGCCGACGTGGTCACGGGCAAGCTCGACGTGCG
>JAXGUU010000326.1:0-4764 GCA_040774145.1 Anaerolineae bacterium | reverse complement strand
AGGACCAGCAGGGCCAGGACCAAGAGCGCAGGCACACCGAAGGTGAGCACGGCAGCCCTCGTGCGCCCCTTCTCCTGGTCGAGATCCAGATTCAGCATCGGTGTACTCATTCAAGTGCCCCCTATACCTAAGAGTCCGAGGCGGCAACCAAAGCCGCCAGCTTCTCGCTCAGCGCCTCGGCCCCGACGATGCCGCCGCCCCGGTCAAAGAGCTCACCGTTGGGCTTGAAGTAGAGAGCCGTCGGAATGCCGGTGACCCGGTAGGCCTGCAGAGCCGCCGGATCGGGCAGGAACCCCACAGGGAAGCTCAGGCCCAACTCATCATAGAGCGCGCGGGCATCCGTCTCGTTCCCCAGCCCGGCGTAGATCCCGATATCGACGCCGATGAAGGTCACCTCATCGCCGTACCGCAGGTAGGCCTCTTGCGTCTCCGGCAGAGCGCGGCGACAGGTGGGACAGAGCCCCGCCCAGAACTCAACCATCACCGGCTTTCCCTGCGCCAGCACCTCCGAGAGCAGCACGCTCTCACCACCAAGGTGCTCTGCGCCACGGTAGACGAGGATCTCAAAGTCCATCGCCAGCGCATCAACCGCAACCGCCCGATCCGATGGCGTCGGGTCGCTCGACTCGGGCTCAGAAACCGCATCAGGCAACACGTACACACGCGTCTCCGGCTTGAACGCTGCCCAAGAGAACCAGAAGTGGTTGACCCCCACCACAGGCGCCAACTGCGTGCCTGCCAGGCTTCCCGTGACACCGCGACCGAGGAGATCCCACGTGGTGCCTGTCTGTGTATCGACGATATCACCGTCGCGGTGTTCAAAGGATAGCACCTCGCCCTGGACGTCACGGGCATAGGCCACCACGGTCCCGACATCCTCAGCTTCGGCGATCTCAGACCAGCCCAGCGCCGAGGCGACGCCCGCTTGCCACATCACCACAATCGGCACGCCTCCTACCTCGTCATCGGCAACTCGCAGTGTCTCCAGCATCGCGTAGGGGTAGGCGACGGTCTCGCCGTTCAGCTCCACCGCCAGGATGCGAGCCATCGCCGGCAACTGCCCCGGCGTGGGCGGCCCGTCGTAGAGGAAGGGCGACCGATCGATATCGTCGTAGCCGGGATAGGGGTTGTTGCCATAGGCCCGGCTGAACCCTGTGGCCCGCGAGAGCACGTTCCCGTCCGGATAGTTGTCACGAAAGTCGGCCCAGGCGATCATATTAGCCGGTAAGAACGTCAGTTCGCTGCCGACCAGCTCGCCGACGACGGCCTCCCCCGTCGCCTGCTGCCACCAGGTCTCGGTCTGCCGGTCATACATAATCAGGTTGCTGTAGCGCAATCGTCCGGTCGTGCCGAAATCAAGCACCCGCTCGCCGACCCGTCGATCGAAGACGATCGCGGTGTTGCAGAGAGGACAGAAGGTGACAGCTATGGGCACCCCGCCCAAGGTGTCGTTCACGATCTCGTGCCACGTGAGGATCTGGATAGGGTACGCCCGCACCGCGTCATTAATCTGCACCACGATCACCGGCTCGCGTTCCCCAAGCCACAGATCGGCAGCAACCTTCGGCTCATACATCGGTCGGTCAACGGCAGGGATACCATCTTTGGGCGGACCGCCGGACAGAATCTCGCTGTACGGTACCGTGTGCCGGCTGAAATCGGTGCTGAACTCACGCTCCGCGCCGGCCGGAGGAGGTTCCGCCGGTCGCCCATCGTCCGGAACCGGCGTAGGCGTTGCCGGTGTCACGTCCTGAACCGGCGTAGGCGCCGCTGGTGTCACGTCCTGAGCCGAACCTGGGGTCACGGGAGCCGACACCGGTTCCTCTGGCGTAGCAGCTGACGAGGCCGCCATACAGCCGCTCAACAGCATCAAGATGACCAACCAGCTCCACCAACGTGCACGCATTGCAGTCACCACGCTTTCCCAGGCTACGCGAGTTCTCCACATCTGCCTTATAGATGAAGTTCGTCTTCTTAATCTTACCTGCTTGCCCGGATTCAGAATGATGATTGACGCGCGTCGTACCCGGATCGTCTCACAACCGGTGCCCCCCGCACCCGCTAGACGACGGGGCGTCGGTCACGCCGTTTGCCGCTCATCGGTTCAATGCTCCTGAGGTAGGCTATGGGTGATGCTTGGAACAGGCGTCTAGTAGACGATCCGATCGGCGACAAGGTCACAGCACAAGACCATGAGGAGGTTACGATTATGATGGGGGGTATGGGAGTAGGACTGCTGCTGTTGTTACTGCTGGTAGTGGGTATCCCACTGGCGTTGCTTGGTGGGGGGGTGCTCTTCTTCGTGAACCGAGGCGGTTCCGGAGGCAGCGGTGACCGGTCCACGGCGAACGAGACGCCGCGCGCGATCCTTGACCGGCGATTGGCGCGTGGCGAGATCGATGCTGAGGAATACCGCAAGCTTCTGTCAGCGATGACGAATGGGGGTGGCGTATGATGGGATGGGGCAGTTTCTGCAGCGGAGTAGGTGGATTAGGTATCGACGACGGCAACCTGACAACACGAGAGCCGGGTGGATGGGGCTGATCATGCTGGCCCCGCCCGGCTCACGGGTACCGTCAGCCACTGCGATCTAGCGTAAGAGATCTAGACGACGCAGCAACTGCGCGTTGATGGCGACGACGATCGTACTGAGCGACATCAAACCGGCGCCGACCGCCGGCGAGAGCAAGATGCCGAATGGCGCCAGGACCCCCGCTGCCAAAGGTAGTGCAATGACGTTGTAGCCCGTGGCCCAGAGCAGATTCTGGATCATCTTGCGATAGGTCGCCTCGCTGAGGTCGAGGATCCTTACGACGTCCATCGGGTTGCTCTTGACCAGGATGATGCCCGCTGACTCGATGGCCACATCGGTCCCGCTGCCGATCGCAATCCCCACATCGGCGCGCGCCAGCGCCGGGGCGTCATTGATCCCATCGCCGACCATCGCCACCCGCTTGCCTTGCTCCTGGAACTGCACGACCTTTTGATCCTTGTTCTCGGGCAACACCTCGGCAAAGGTTGTTTCGATGCCGAGCTCTTTGGCCACCGCCTCTGCCACCTCTTCGCTATCGCCCGTGAGCATAGCGACCTCCACACCTGAGGCCCTTAACCGCCTCACGGCCTCGTGGCTCTCCAGACGGATGACATCCGCCAGGGCAAACGCCGCCACAACATCCGTCTCATCGACCAGGTAGACGACGGACTGCGCCTTCTCACCGGCCTGGCTTGCGAAGGCACGCAGCCCCTCGGGCGGTTGGGCCTCCAGCATCTCCAGCAGCCTGGGTCCACCTACGTAGACCGCTCTGCCATTCGACTGCGCACGAATGCCCCGACCCTTGATGGCCTCAAAGTCACGCACCTCCGGCAGACTCACTTCGCGCTCGTCTGCCTTCTGCCGGATGGCCTGCGCGATCGGATGCTCGGAGTCGCCCTCCACCGCTGCCGCCAGCGCCAGCGCGCGGTCTTCATCCCAACCATCGGACGCAGCGAGGTCGGCCACCCCGAACGCGCCTTCGGTCAGCGTCCCGGTCTTGTCGAAGATCACGACATCGACAAGACGCGCCTCCTCCAGTGCCAATCGGTCACGCACCAGAATACCGTTGCGAGCCCCCAACGAAGTGCTGATCGCCACCACCAGCGGCACCGCAAGGCCCAATGCGTGCGGGCAGGCGATCACCAGCACGGTGACCACACGCTCCAGCACGACTAGATCAAAGCCGCGGACGATCAGCCAACCGACAGCGGTGAGCCCGGCAACACCCAGGGCGACGAAGAAGAGCCAGCCTGCCGCCCGATCTGCCAGGATCTGCGTATCGGACTTGCTCTGCTGGGCCTCGTCGACCAATCGCATGATGCCTGCCAGGACGGTATCATCGCCGGTTGCGGTCACCCGGACTCTGAGGCTTCCCTCTCCATTGATCATGCCGCCGATCACCTGGTCGCCGGGTGCCTTGGTTACCGGCTTGGATTCACCCGTGATCATCGCCTGGTTGACGTCGGATCTCCCCTCAACCACCTCGCCATCGGCGGGGACGCCGGCCCCCGGGCGCACGAGGACAAGGTCTCCCTCGCCAAGGGCGCTCAGCGGCACCTCCTCCGTCTCGCCGCCCTCACCGATGCGCTCCGCGGTGTCGGGCATCAGCTTGGCCAACTCCTGCAACGCGCCCGAGGCCTGACGCACGCTGCGCATCTCGAGCCAGTGGCCGAGGAGCATGATGTCGATCAGCGTCGCCATCTCCCAGAAGAAGCTGCTCTCCGGATTCACGAAAACGGCGAAGACGCTGTAGGCAAAGGCCACACTGATCGCTAGCGAGATGAGCGTCATCATCCCCGGGCGCCTGCGCCGCAACTCCGGGAGGGCCATGTTGATGAAGGGGATACCACCATAGAAGAAGATGGTCAGCGCAAAAGCAGGCCCGACCCAGCGGCTGCCGGGAAACGTCGGCAGTCTGAACCCGAAGGTCTCTTGTATAAAAGGACTGAAGAGCAGGACCGGGATGGTGAGGACCAGGTTGATCCAAAAGCGACGCCGAAACATCTCCTCGTGTCCGGAATGGTCGACGTGGCCACGATGGTTCTCATCATCGTGGCCCCTCTCCTCCGTCTTGTGGTGGCTGTCCGTACCGTGCTCCTGCGCCTCGTGATGGTGAGGCTTCTGCCCACTGTCGGAATCACGGCTGTGGCTCTCATGTTGCGCCTGGTGTGCATCATGCATCTTGGCTCTCCTTCGTCGTTGCTCCCGTTCTGTCGAACTCCATCATTATT
>JAXGUU010000325.1:0-4771 GCA_040774145.1 Anaerolineae bacterium | reverse complement strand
CATCGCGGCCCTGCTCGATGACATAAGTGCGCCCGTCGTCATTGTCGCGCCTACCGTCGAGGAGAGCCGTCGTCTGACCGTCGCGCTGCATACGTGGGCCGCGGCGCCCGAGCGTCTGATCTCCTTTCCCGAACCCCCCGCCCTCTATTACGAGCGTGTCCCGTGGCCCCCCGAGGTCATCACCGATCGGCTGGATGTCCTCTCGCAGCTCCACATGTTCCAGGCGGCACAGGCTCAGGAACCCGAGTCATCGCGTCCCGCTCCCGTTGTCGTGACCTCTGCGCGTGCCCTGATGCGCCGCACCCTGCCCTACCGGCAATTCCGGCGCGCGATCCGCAGGATTGCGGTCGGTATGGGCGCCTCATTGGCCGAGTTGACCCGTCACGCCGTCGGCATCGGCTATGAGCCCACAAGTGTCGTCCACGCGCCGGGCCAGCTGAGCCGTCGCGGAGGACTGCTGGACATATACCCCCCTCAGGCCCTGCAACCCTATCGCCTGGAGTTCTTCGGCGACGAGATCGAGACGATCCGCATCTTCGTGCCCGAGACTCAGCGATCGGTCGACCGTGTCGACGCCTTCTGGTTGACACCGGTACGCGAGGCCCTGCCCAAGGACAGCGAACGCGCGCGCGCCGCCGTGCAGCGCCTCCTTGAGAGCGACCCGCCCCTTGAGTTCAGAGCACAGCTCGAGGAGGATGCCGAGGCCCTGGAGGCCCAGGCCCCCTTTCCGAATCTCGAGTTCTACCTGCCTTATCTCTATCAGGAGGCCGGCACGCTGCTCCACTACCTGCCCGCCGACGCCCTGGTGATCCTCGAGGAGAGCGATCGGATCGCCATGCAGTGGGAGGAGCTGGAGCGCGAGGCGGGGGAGCAGCGTCAGACCGCACGTGATGAGCACCTTCTCTTCCACGACGCCCCGGTCCCCTTCACCTCGTGGGAGCAGATCCGCTCGACGCTCGATCGCTACCGCACCCTCGAGTTGACCGCTGAGACGCCGGAGGCGGGCGAGGACGGCGGCCCGCTTGCCGATGCCTTCGGCCCGGAGCCCCACTTCGCGGGCCGCCTGCCCGATGCGCTGGCGCGCGTCCGTCAGTGGGTGAACCTCGGCGATCAGGTGGTGATCGCCAGCCGCCAGGCCGCACGCATGGCCGAGCTCTGGCAGACCTTCACGCCCCCACCCGTCCTCGAGAGTCTGCCGTCCGCGCCGACGGGCCTGCTCACCTTCGTGCAGGGCACGGTCAGTGGAGGATGGCAGTGGCGTGGACCGGATGGCATGCGTCACCTGCTGAGTGACGAGGAGCTCTTCGGCTGGCGGGAACCCGAGCCACGGCGCCGGCCCCGCCGGCGGGCCGCTGCACCTGAGCAGAGCTTCGCCGACCTGCAGCCCGGCGACGTCGTCGTCCACGAGGACTACGGCATCGGCATCTTCCGGGGACTTGTGACGCGCAGCGTGGACAACATCGACCGCGAGTACCTCTACCTGGAGTACGCAAGCGCCGCCAACGGACCGGGAACGCCGCAGGATGTCCCGGCGTCCGGTTCGGCCCAAGGGCAACCGACCAACGGGGCACGGGCGCCGCACAGCGACAAGCTCTTCGTACCCATCCACCAGGCGGACCGCATCTCGCGCTATATGGGCGCCGAGGGCATTCAGCCTCGCCTGAGCCGCCTCGGTACCGGCAGCTGGGAGGAGACCAAGGCCCGTGTGGCCAAGGCTGCTGACGACCTCGCCCGCGAGCTCCTCGAGCTCTATGCTGAACGCCAGGTCGTGGAGGGCCATGCCTTCGCGCCCGATACCCAATGGCAGCGCGAACTGGAGGCAGCCTTTCCCTACGCCGAGACCGACGATCAGGTCGACGCCATCCAGGCTGTCAAGCAGGATATGGAGAGGGATCGCCCGATGGACCGCCTGATCTGCGGCGATGCCGGCTACGGCAAGACCGAGGTCGCCCTGCGGGCCGCCTTCAAGGCGGTGATGGACAATACCCAGGTGGCTATGCTGGTCCCCACGACGGTGTTGGCTCAGCAGCACTATCAGACCTTTGCGGAGCGGCTGGCCCCCTTCCCGGTGAGCGTCGAGCTGCTCTCGCGTTTCCGCACGGACGCCGAGCAGCGCCGTGTCCTGCAGGCTCTCACCGAGGGCAAGGTCGACATCGTCATCGGTACCCACCGGCTGCTCCAGAGGGATGTCGTGATCCCCAACCTGGGCCTGGTCATCATCGATGAGGAGCAGCGCTTCGGCGTGGCTCACAAGGAGCGCCTCAAGCAGATGCGCACCGAGGTCGACGTCCTGACCCTCACCGCCACGCCGATCCCGCGGACTCTCTACATGGCCCTGGCTGGGGTGCGCGACATCAGCATCATCGAGACACCGCCGCAGGAACGCCTCCCCATCGCCACCTACGTCGGCCCCTTCGATGCGCAGATCGCCCGCCGGGCTATGCTGCGCGAGCTCAACCGCGGGGGCCAGGTCTTCTACGTCCACAACCGCGTCGAGTCGATCCGCACGGTAGCCGCGCGCCTCGAGGCACTCGTGCCGGAGGCCGTCGTGGGCATTGCCCACGGTCAGATGCACGAGCGCGAACTCAGCGAGGTGATGGAGCGCTTCACGGCAGGTGAGGTCAATGTG
Source organism: Anaerolineae bacterium (assembly GCA_040774145.1). GTDB lineage: Bacteria > Chloroflexota > Anaerolineae > B4-G1 > SLSP01 > PWVB01. Next base: position 2,142 of record JAXGUU010000325.1, on the reverse strand, counting down.
CTCCTCGCCACGACCATCATCGAGAGCGGGCTCGACTTCCCCAACGCCAACACGCTGATCGTCGAGCGCGCCGATCGCTTCGGCCTGGCCCAGCTCTACCAGTTGCGGGGCAGGATCGGGCGCGGCACACGGCGTGGGTACGCCTACTTCTTCCACCGGCGCCGCCGGCAGGGCGCACCGGTGATGAGTTCCGATGCCGGCCAGCGGCTCTGGGCCCTACGCGACACCAGCGACCAGGGGGGCGGGATCTCCATCGCCCTGCGCGACCTGGAGATCCGCGGCGCGGGCGATCTCCTGGGGCGGAAGCAGCATGGCCACGTCGCTGCCGTGGGGTTCACGCTCTACACGCGGATATTGAACCGCGCCGTGACGCACCTGAAGGCCGAGCAAGCCGGTGAGCCCGTGCCGCCCGAGCCGCTCGGCTCGATCAGCATCGAGCTGCCGCTCGCCGTGGGACTGCCCGCCACCTACGTGCCGGACGACGAGCTGCGACTTCAGCTCTACCGGCGCCTCGCCGAGCTGACCACAGAAGAGGAGATCGAGCAGCTTGAGGAGGAGCTCCAGGATCGCTTCGGGCCTCTGCCGCCTGTCGCCGCAAACTTGATGTATCAGCTGCGCCTCAAACTGCTGGCGCGAGACGCGCAGATCCCCTCAATCGCCGTCGAGAGCGGTCAGATCGTGCTGCGCCCCCCCTGGCTCAAGGATGAAAGGCTCCACGCGGGCTCGACACGCTCCGGCGCCGAACTCGCAGGCATCACGGGGTTGAGACGCCTCGTCCAGGATCGCGCCCGTATCGGGCGCAGGGAGATCTGGCTGCCGCTTGCGTGGGAGGAAAAACGCTGGAGAGACAACCTCACCGAGGTCCTACACCTGCTCGTCGACTGGCGCGCCCAGACCGCGCCCGACACGAGCCCGTCCTAGCATCGCGCCATCATGCGTGGATGAGGCGAAGCGAACTCAACGCAAACCATGTCCCTGAGAGTCACGCTAGATGAGGTCACCGACCCCCGACTGAATGGTGCTATACGTGGATGACAGCTCGTTGCCGAAGAGCGTGATGACGGCAATCAACACCAACGCGATCAACATGATGATCAACGCATACTCTACCAGTCCCTGACCGTCTTCCGCCGGCATGTAGATCATTGTGCCCCCTATGTGTTTGACCATGGCTCCCAACGTATATACCATAATCCAACTCGGTGTGCTGAGTCAATAGGATATTGGTCCTGCACGTGCGCCGCGAGGGGGTGCTCAGAGGTAGAGCGCGCGCACCAACCCAGGATGGTTAGCGGAGATGGTGTCCACGCCCATCGCGATGGCCTGAGGATAGTCCCATACGAGCCCACCGCAACTCACGGGCATCCCCAGTGCGTGAGCGGCATCGACCAGCACACGCGACGCCATCTCGATATTGGGGACCACAAGGTCACACCCCAGCCGCAGCGTGTAGCGCAAGGGGCGCGTGAGAAGGCGGCGCAGCGCTCCGATCTGGTCCAGCACGGGAAGTCTGTGGACCAGCCTCACACCCCAGCGAAGCAGGCGATCCGGGGGCGGCATAGGGCCGGCAGGAAGGTACGGGGCCAGCATCTTGAGCTGCTGAAGCGCTCGACCCTGGTAGGAGATCGCGGCGACCTGATCCTCAACACCGGCACCGGCCGTCACGCGCAACACGCCGGGAACCAGCGCGGGATCGAAGGAGCCGTAAGGCTCGTACTTCAACTCCAGCAGCAGCCCCACCCTGCCCCGCGCCCAGTCCAGCACCTCATCAAGCGTCGGGATACGCTCACCCGCATAGCGCGGATCGAACCATGAGCCCGCATCTAGCTGCTTGAGCTCAGCCAGCGTTCGATCGCCGACATAACCGGTGCCATCGGTCGTTCGATCCAGCAGCGCATCGTGCAGGACCACCACGTGACCGTCAGCCGAGAGGCGAACGTCGAGTTCGACCACGTCGGCGCCATCGCGCCAGGCCCGCTCGAACGACGCCAGCGTGTTCTCGGGCGCCACGTCGCACGCGTCGCGATGGCCCACCAGCTTGGGTGGGCTCCCCTCTCGCCGCAGGAGGTCAAGCCCTTTGCGCTGGTCCTGCCGGGCGGAGCGAGAAGCGTCGCTCATCCTCCCATCAGACGGCGCAGATTT
>JAXGUU010000324.1:0-4791 GCA_040774145.1 Anaerolineae bacterium | reverse complement strand
TCACCCAGCCGTCAGGGACAGGAGTTTCGGCGCGCGCAGCCACCTCGATCTTGCCACGCTGCGCGATCGAGGTCGCACCGTCAAAGCAGAACGGGAACCCGAGATCTGAAGGCGCAGCAAACGCGATGGGGTTCGTCCCCAACATCGGCTCGGATCCGAAAGTGGGCGAGATCGAGGGTCGCGCATTGGTGAAGGCAAACCCCACCATGCCCTCCGCGGCAGCCATCAGCGGATAGTAGCCCGCGATCCCGAAGTGCGTCGCATTGCGTACCGCTACGCTCCCCATACCATAGGCCCGCGCCTTCTCAATCGCCAGCCGCATCGAACGATAGGCTGTCGGGTGGCCCATCCCGTGGTGCGCGTCGACCAGGGCCGTCGTCTCCGTCTCCTTCACGATCTCCATCTTGGCGTCGGTGAACTGAATACCGGCCTGGATGCGGTCAAAGTAGTACTTCAGCCGCGCGATCCCGTGCGACTTGATCCCACGCAGATCGGATGCGATCAGCACATCGGCGCAGATCTCGGCATCCTCGGCTGCCACACCCTGAGCGACAAACACATCGATCATAAAGCGATGCAGCACATCCACGGGAACTCGTTGTTTCGCTGTCTCTTCTGCCATCACATTCGCTCCTTGCATACTATGTCCACACCTGGGTACAATGTGTCCGGCTAAAAGCCCAATCGGTCGAAGACCCCCGCGGGATCCCATTGCTCCTTGATTTGTCGCATCAGATCCACAGATTCCGGAGGTACTCCCCAGACATCCTCAGAAGCCATCGGCCCCTCACGGTGAGCGTGGACCACTACCGCATATCCCCCTAACGCGACCGCTTCGCGCCGTACGCGGGTGAGATCCACGCTGCCCCTTACATAGAGATGCCCGTTCGGCACATCAACCAACCTACAGGCCTCATCGGCGTAACCTGTGACCCTCCGTACCAGATCCGGCAGGTCCTTCGGTGGCACACCGACGCGAACCACCACTTCGTCCTCCATCAACTTATCTGCGATCCAGGTCGACCATAGCCCGGAGCCTGACGCCTCGATCGGCTCGGGATCGGGCGCTCCGAGCTCATAAAGGGCGGCGCGGACCTGACGCATCTCGGCGTCGACGTCTTCCGGCAGTCCCTCCGCCGTATAGATCAGGTCGGTCCTCACAGACCCTCCAGGCCCATCGACGTCCTCGATCAGCATCACCGCCGACGCCACAAGCGCCTCACGCGAGAGGCGCAGTACCCAATCGAGCCCACTGGCCTGCGCCGTCACCGGCACCCTGATGGAGCTGACCTTGCGCGGGCGCGGACTCAACTTCAGGCTCACCTCGGTCACAACGCCCAGCGAACCATAGGCGCCGATGAAGAGCTTGACCAGATCGTAGCCGGCGACGTTCTTCATCACCGGGCGACCGACGGAGATCACCCGTCCATCGGGCAGGACAGCGGTCAACGCCTGCACGAGATCACGGATAGCACCATACCGCGTGCGCAGCGGGCCGTTCAGGTTGGTGGCGATGATGCCACCCATCGTGGCCTCAGGCCAGGGTGAAACCATCGGGATCCACATCCCATCATGCCCCAGGGCCTGCTGAACCTCACGCAGCGAGGTCCCGGCTCCCACGGTGACATACAGATCATCACGCGCATAGGTGCGGATGCCGGTCAGGCCCGCCGTGCTGATCGCGACGCCTGTCACCGGCAGGTGGGCCGACTTCGTCCCCCCACCCCGGACGTGGATGCGACGACCCGCAGCCCCCAATCCACAGATCAGGGCCGAGACCTCATCAGCGTCCTTCGGAAGCAGGGCATGACCGTGCTCGATCTGAAGGAGCAGCGGGTCGGATTCCTCGATGAGGGTGCAGGCACCGTATTCACGTCCCCGAGGGAACACCTTGTCCGGGTTCAGAAGCTGATCCGGATCAAAGAGCGCCTTGATCTCGTGCATCACCGCCAGCTCGGCATCGCCATACATCAGAGCCATAAACTCCTGCTTTTCAATGCCGATGCCGTGCTCGCCGCTGATGCTGCCCCCCAGCGCGACAAAGAGCTGCGCCATCCGCCGCCCACCCTCGTGCAGCCTGGTGAGAAACGCCTTGTCCTCAGGATCCGGCACGAGCACCATCGGGTGCAGGTTGCCGTCGCCGGCGTGGAGCAGGAAGAGCACCTCCAGCTCGAGCTCGTCGCAGATCGCGATCACCTCACGCAACGCCTCGGCCAGCTTGCTGCGTGGCACGGTGCCGTCGACCGTGTAGTGGTCGACCGCGAGCCGCGCCAGGGCACCCGCCGCGCTCTTGCGCGCGTGCCAAATCTGCGTGCGCTCGGCCTCCGAGCGTGCCACGCGGGTCTCCAGGGCGCCGTGCTGCTGCAGAACGGAGACCACCTCCTCGATCTGCGGATCGACGCTCTCAGGGTAGCCATCCAGATCGATGATGAGCGCAGCGCCCGCGTGGACCGGCAATCCGGGGTGGTTGTAGGCCTCGATCGTCTGCATAATGCGCCGGCCCATCATCTCCATCGTCGCGGGCACGAGTCCCGCCGCGATCATAGCGGAGACCGCCTCACCGGCCTGAGCGACCGAGTCAAAGGCTGCCAGCAGCGTCTTCACTGCCGGCGGATTGCGGACGAGGCGGACGGCGGCTTGGGTGATCACACCCAGGGTGCCTTCTGAGCCCGTGAAGAGCCCGACGAGGTCGAGTCCCGGCACGTCCAACGCGCGACTGCCGAGGTCCATGCGGCGTCCATCCGCCAACACCACCTCGAGCCCGGTCACATAGTTCGAGGTCACGCCATACTTGAAGCAGTGTGGTCCGCCGGCATTGGCCCCGATGTTGCCGCCAATCGTCGCTGCGCGCCCGCTTGCCGGATCCGGGGGGAAGTAGAGACCCTCGCCGCGCGCCATCTCGTCGAGAGTCAGGTTGACGATACCGGGCTGCACCACCGCGCTGCGTCCCACCACATCCAGGTCCAGCAGGGACTTCATATGTGCGAACTGCAGGATGAGGCCCCCGCCCAGCGCTACCGCGCCGCCCGCAAGCCCCGTGCCCGCGCCACGGGCGACGACCGGCACGCCGTGTTCGCGCCCCCAGCGGACCACGGCCTCGACGTCGCCTGTCTCATAGGGGAAGATGACACCCACAGGCGCACCGTGGTCCAGGCCCCCGTCCACGACATAGGTCAGGAGCTCGACGGGGTCATCGACGACCTGCCCCGGTTCCAACAGCGCCTTCAAAGATGAGAGCGGCGTCTCCGCCGGTCGCTTGAGCCGCCGAGCCTGCCATGCCAACCAGCGTTCCGGCAACTTGGGGTAACCGAAGAGCGGCTTGGGATGCTTAACCGGCACCTCAAAGCGCGCGCGTGGATCGCCGTTTCCGCGCTCGGCCACCGCATAGGAGAGATCAAGCATCTCAGCAACGTGTATGACCTTGGCATTCAGCCGCGCGCGCCGCACACCGGCGACCAACTGCATATGGCAACCGGTGTTGCTCGTGACCACAATCGAGGCTCCGGTCGCCGCAATGTCCTCCATCTTCGCATCCAGCACGGCGTTCGCCGTCTCGCTCTGGACGATATTGTAGATGCCCGCACTCCCGCAACAGCGATCCGGATGCTTGAGCTCCACCAACTCCAGCCCGGGGATCGCCGACAGCAACGCCCGAGGTTGATCGATCACGCCCTGTCCGTGGCGCAGGTGGCAGGAGTCGGAATAGGTCGCCCGAACACGCAGCTCTCCTTGGGGCGACTGATGCAGGTGGGCGTGCACGAACTCGCTGAAGTCCATCACCTTGGCGGCGAAGGCGACGGCCCGCTCTGCGTAGTCCGGATCCTCGCGCAGCAGATCGGGATACTCCTTCAGCGTCAGTCCGCAGCCGCCGGCGTTATTGACCACAACCTCGTAGGGCTCGAAGGCCTCGATGTTCCGGCGTGCCAGGTCCTGCGCCAACGCCTCACCGCCCGTGTGCCATTGTGCCGCCCCGCAGCACGTCTGTGACTGTGGAAAGTGGACCTCGTAGCCGTTGCGCTGAAGCACGCGGATGGTGGAGGCGTTGATGCCGGCGAGAAACGCTTCCTGAATGCAGCCGTAGAAGAAAGCCACCGTGCCCCGTTTCGCGCCCACCGCCGGCGCCGGGCGGCTGTAGTCAGGATAGCGTGCGTCGATCGGCGGGAGGATGCCCTCCATAGCGTGCAGCGGCTGCGGCAGGATGTTGAGCGAGCGGACCAACCACTGCAGGCCTATCGCCTCATACAGCCACATCAGGCGGGCAAGGACCTTCATCTGGCCCACATGGGGCATCAACTGCGCCATACCCACCCAACGGACAAATCGCTCCCCGATCCCGGGCTCACGCAGCTCCTCCAGGGCGATGCGCGCCCCCTCGATCAGCTTACCATACTGCACACCCGACGGGCATGCGGACTCGCAAGCGCGGCACTCCAGACAGAGCGTGATGTGCTCGGCAAAAGTGGTGAGGAAATCCTCCTCTGTCAGCTTGCCGTCGACAGCAGCACGCATCATCGCGATGCGCCCGCGCGGCGCATCCATCTCCGTCCCGAAGACCGCATACGTCGGGCAGGCTTCCAGACATAGCCCGCAATGGACGCACTTAGCGAGCAGCTCCTGATACTCATCGGTGAGCATTTTGCTGATCTCCAACACAGCCAACACCTCCCATACCGCGTGCTGATAGGTGACGATGGTCAACATCGATGCGGCGTCAAGCGGTGAGATTGTACCACCGCCACCCAATTTGTCCTACCTCACTTGCCTTTCCGCCATATCCCAGTATGATGCTGT
>JAXGUU010000323.1:0-4818 GCA_040774145.1 Anaerolineae bacterium | reverse complement strand
GACTACAACTCGACCCGACGAAACTTGAGGGCGAAACTCGCCAAGCGCGAGGAACTGTAAAATGCAACGCCGCCCAGAGGGCGGCGAGAGCTCCTTCTACACATGGTAGATGAGTAACTATAGTATACATGATTACTGACACATGTCAATGGTTAGGGTAGCGAAAATAGAACTTATGTTCTGATCAAGTGCCCGAAATGCTGGTTCCGTCTAGGGTGCTGTGTGGATGTAGGAAACAGGCTGATGCTGACCCATGGTGATGCGGCGGCATCGTCGCTTCCCACACAGCATAGTGGACGAGCTTATCTCGTGACAGTTCTATCTCGTTTGGGAGTCCGAACACGTAGGATGCCGGCTGCGGACATCGGATTCCTGGGGAGGTGCGTTTGAGCCCATCCGGTTATACCGAGGACGCCCTGGTCGAGCAGCCCGCGATCGCGCTGCTGGCGGAGCTCGGCTGGTCGCCCTACAACGCCTATCACGAGTTCGACCACGGCCCCAGCTCCCTCGGGCGAGAGACGCGCGCCGAGGTGGTGCTCAAGACCCGCCTGCGTGAGGCCCTGCTGCGGCTCAACCCCGACGCGCCGGTCGAGGCGATCCACGGCGCCATCGAGGAGCTGACCCGCGACCGCTCGCGGATGAGCATGGTCGCCGCCAATCGCGAGATCTACGCCCTCCTCAAGAACGGCGCGCGTATCCCCGTGCCCGACCCCGAGGGCGACGGCCAAACCGTCGAGGTTGTGCGCGTCATCGACTGGGACACGCCGGCCAACAACGACTTCCTCCTCTGCTCCCAGCTCTGGGTCACGGGCGAGATGCACACCCGCCGGGCGGATCTGGTGGGCTTCGTCAATGGCCTGCCGCTGCTCTTTGTCGAGCTCAAGGCCGCCCACGTTCGCCTCGAGACCGCCTATACGAACAACCTGCGCGACTACAAGGACACGATCCCGCACCTCTTCTGGCCCAATGCGGTGATCATCCTCTCCAACGGCAGCCAGAGCCGCGTGGGCAGCATCACCGCCGGCTGGGAGCACTTTGCCGAGTGGAAGAAGGTGGGCAGCGAGGACGAGGCGGGCCGGGTCTCGCTGGAGACAATGCTGCGCGGCGTCTGTGAGCCGGCGCGCTTCCTCGATCTGGTGGAGAACTTCACCCTTTTCCAGGAGGTGCCCGGCGGGCTGATCAAGCTGACGGCCAAGAACCACCAGGTCCTGGGGGTAAACAACGCGATTGCGGCGCTGCGATCCACGCGCGAGGGGCACCACGACGGCGGGCGCCTTGGCGTTTTCTGGCACACCCAGGGCAGCGGCAAGAGCGTCTCGATGATCTTCTTCGCCCAGAAGGTGTTCCGCAAGCTGCCGGGCAACTGGACTTTCGTCGTGGTCACCGACCGGCAGGAGCTCGATGATCAGATCTACAAGAACTTCGCTTCCGCCGGCGTGGTGACTGAGGGCCGCGCGCAGGCCGAGAGCAGCCGGCACCTGCGCCAACTGCTGCGCGAGGACCACCGCTACGTCTTCACCCTGATCCACAAGTTCCGCACTGAGCCCGGTGAGGCGCATCCGGTGCTCTCCGAGCGCGATGACATCATCGTGATGACCGACGAGGCGCACCGCAGCCAGTACGACACGCTGGCGTTGAACATGCGCACGGCGCTGCCCAACGCCGGCTTCCTGGCCTTCACCGGCACGCCCCTGATCGTGGGCGAGGAGCGCACCCGCCAGGTCTTCGGCGATTACGTCAGCGTTTACGACTTCCGGCAGTCGGTGGTCGATGGCGCGACGGTGCCGCTCTACTATGAGAACCGCATTCCGCAGCTCCAGTTGACCAACGCGAACCTCAACGAGGATATGGCGCGGCTGCTCGAGGCGGCGGAGCTGGATGAGGCGCAGGAGGCGCGGCTGGAGCGTGAGTTCGCCCGCGAGTATCACCTGATCACGCGCGACGACCGGCTGGAGGCGGTGGCGAAGGACATCGTGGCACACTTCACCGGGCGCGGCTTCCAGGGCAAGGCGATGGTGATCTGCATCGACAAGGCCACGGCGATCCGGATGTACGACAAGGTGTGGCGCCACTGGGCCGAGGAGATCGACGTGCTGCAGGTGCAGCGGGTTAGCGCGCGGATGGGCACGCTCGAGGACCTGAACGCGCGCATCGCCCGGATGCAGGAGACGGACATGGCCGTGGTGGTCTCGCAGGGTCAGAACGAGATCGGCGACCTGGCGGCGAAGGGCCTCGACATCCGCCCGCACCGTAAGCGGATGGTGGAGCAGGATCTGGAGACGAAATTCAAGGATCCCGAGGATCCCTTCCGCCTGGTCTTTGTCTGCGCGATGTGGATGACGGGGTTTGACGTGCCGAGCTGTTCGACGCTCTATCTCGACAAACCGATGCGCAACCACACGCTGATGCAGACCATCGCCCGGGCCAACCGGGTCTATCCTGGCAAGGTGAGCGGGCTCATCGTGGATTACTGCGGGGTGTTCCGTAACCTGGAGCAGGCGCTGGCCATCTACGGCGCGGGCCAGGGCGGCGATAGCCCGGTGGAGGACAAGGCCGCGCTGGGGGCTGCGCTTCGGCAAGCGCTGGCAGAGGTGCGGGCGCTGTTGGACGAGCACGGGGTTGATCTGGGCGCCATCCAGGCCGCGGACGGCTTCAAGCGCATTGGCCTGCTCGATGATGCGGTGGAGGCGCTGGTGGCCTCCGAGGAGCTCAAGCGAGGGTATCTCGACCTGGCCAATACAGCCGTGCGGCTCTACAAGGCCGTGCTGCCCGACCCTGCGGCGCAGGCGTTCGCCGCTGAGGTGACGCCGGTTGCCGTGATCGCGGACAAGATCCGCGCGCTGACGCCGCCGGCGGACATCTCGGGCGTGATGCAACAGGTAGAGGCACTGCTCGATCGCTCCATCGCCGCCGAGGGCTACATCATCCACGACCCGGCGGCTGGCTATGGCAACGGGAGGGTCGACCTGAGCCAGATCGATTTCGAGGCGCTGGCCAATCAGCTGGGTAAGACGCGCAAGCGTACGCTCAATGAGATGCTCAAGGGGGCGGTGTCGAGCAGGATCGCGGCTATGGTGCGGCTCAACCGCACCCGCATCGATTATTTGGCGCGGCTCCAGGCCCTAATCGAGGCCTACAACAACGGGAGCCTCAACGCTGAAGCGCTCTATGAGGCGCTGGTGGCGCTGGCGAGGAGCCTCGATGAGGAGGCGCGACGGGCCGCCGGCGAGGCGCTGAGCGAGGAGGAGCTCGCCGTCTTCGACCTGTTGACCAGGCCCGCGATCGCGATGAGCGAAGCTGACCGTGCCAGGGTCAAGGCCACGGCGAAGGCGTTGTTGGTCGCGCTCAAGAAGGAGAAGCTGGTGCTGGATTGGCGCAAGCGCCAGCAGGCTCGTGCCGAGGTGCGGGTGACGATTGAGAAGGTGCTCGACGAGGGGCTGCCACGGGCCTACACGCCCGAGCTATTCCAGGAGAAGAGCGCGGCCGTGTTCCAGCACGTGTACGATGCGTACTATGACGCCGAGCGCAGCGTGTATGCGACGGGGTGAGGGCGTCTTCAGGACCGAAAGGGGATTGTGGGTGGTGAAGCGTCTGCTGTTAGTCATGGCAGTTATGGTGGGGATCGCGCTGGCGCTCTGTGTTGTTGGAGTGAAGGGTGAGGTTGCTTCACCGGTTCTTCTCGAGGGTTCATCATGCGTGGTCATGCCTAGCACTTTTGTCTTTGTGCTCAGGTGCGACGGCTTGACCAAGGCCGCTACACCCAGTGGAATCTCCTCACGGTATGTCATCACTAACCTGGCGGCTTCTACGGCCACCACGAGTCACGACTTCTACTTGGAGGGTACCGATTGGCAGCTAGATCCGCCCGTCTCTAACATAATGTTGGGGATTGATGCGCACAGCGCTGCTGAGTTCGATCTTGGGGATGTCAGTATGCCTGGTGGTGACTACTACGTGATCGTGATGGCGGACCAGCCGATTACCGGTACGGTCTTACCGATGCCTGTGGTGAAGTCACCGGCTTACGTTTTCCTCCCGTTTGTGATCAAACAACCACCGCCACCTCCGCCGGAGCCTCTGGTACGGGGCGAGACCGTGCGGTTCCTGGGTGTGTGGGAGGATGTGCCTCTGGAAGGTAAGGTGGTGTCCTCGGAGTACCGCACGGTGCTGGTGGAGGACTACTCAGGCCCTGTCTATCCCTATGGCATCTTCGTTGTCGCCGTGATGGATATCGCCAATGTAGGGCTGGTCGGGGATCAGGTGGGCCTGTACGACAGTTTCAGGGTGAAGGATAGCGTCGGGCGCCAATTCGACATCGCCGAGCTTGAGGTGCTGTGGGCAGCCGAAGACGAGTACAACCTTGAGAGTGTATATGAGACAATTCAGCCAGGATTCACGAGGCGCCTGGTCTTCGTGTTCGACGTGTTACCAGCTTCGGAGGGCTTGCACCTGATCTCATTGAGCCCTTGGTGATCCGTATTATGCGTACAAACGCACGGCCCTGGGTTGGGTCCCGAGTGGCACGGCCACAGATAGGGCTGTGGCGCGACTGTGTCGGGGTGATGCACCCTGGGCAGTGTGGCATGCCAAGCTGCGAGACGGTCCTCGAGGGTTCGGGATATCATGAAGCCAAGGAGAACACTCATGGCTGAACAGCAGCTCCTGGAACGAATCAGCATCGATCCGCGTGTAATGGCGGGAAGCCCTGTGATTGCGGGAACGCGGTTGCCGGTCGTGACTATCCTGCGCTTGTTCGCGTATGGGGCTACGGCAGCGGATATCCTCGAGGAATACCAACACCTGACGCCTGAGGATATT
>JAXGUU010000322.1:0-4825 GCA_040774145.1 Anaerolineae bacterium | reverse complement strand
TGGCCGTGGGCAGCGGCCAGATGCTGCTTGCCGTGTGGGTCACGATCATCGCCCTGGTTGTGCTGGCAGTCCTGCCCACCATCGAGCGGCTGATGACGCGGGGACACCACCGCGAGGCCATCGAGGCGCTCTGCGCGCCGCGCCCCGAGCTCGTCGACGAGCTGCGGGAGCTCATCGCGACCCACGGGCTGCGCATCCACGCGGAGCGGATCACCAAGGCGAACCGGACGATCCGTTGCCGGTGGCTGCTGTGGGGGTCGGGCGCGGAGCACCGCGCGTTCCTGAAGGCGCTGCTGGCCAACGACGAGGTTATCGAGCTCAAGACCTAACGTCCGGAGCATAGGGCGCGACGCCCCGGGCAGCCCGTTCGCTCTGCATGTAGGCCGGGTCTCCAGACCCGGCTTCCGAGCGCACGCTTCCGAGCGCCGCTTCCCGCCACTGGGCGGCTCTGGAGAGCCGCCCTACACCGGAACTCAGCCCCGGGCGGCCCGTTCGCTCTGCATGTAGGCCGGGTCTCCAGACCCGGCTTCCGGGCGCCGCTTCCCGAACGCACGCTTCCGAGCGCCGCTTCCGAGCGCCGCTTCCGAGCGCCGCTTCCCGCCGCTGGGCGGCTCTGGAGAGCCGCCCTACACCGGAACTCAGCCCCGGGCGGGGTCGCGCTTCCAGACGAGGTAGGAGTAGACCGCCAGCGTCACGATCAGCGCGACGAGCACGCCCATCATCACCACCACCCACATCCCCTGGGGAAGCGCCAGCGCGCCCACGACGATCAGGGCCCCCGCCGCCATGAACAGCCATCCGCCCAGACGGTGCGTCTTCTCCCACGAGAGCTCGCTCGAGAGCGTCCAGGGCGTGCGGATGCCGAAGAAGTAGTTGCTCTTGACCTTCCCCAGCACCGCGCCAATCGCTATGAACAGCACCCCCGTCAGCGCCGGCACGAGCGCGCCCATCATCACCGGCACGCCCAGGAGTTGGAGTACCACGATGACGTGGAAGATGAGGAAGAAGGCCAGCATCGCCATCCATACGGCGGCGTAGGCCGTGCCCGACTGCGCCAGGTTCGCCCGCCGCGGGTCGACGTGCGGCAGGACGGCGAAGAGCAGCGCCACGCCCGCCACGACCGCCGGCATCAGAAATAGGCCGACGCCCTTGCTGCCCCAGCCGTCGCACACACCCTGGGCGTTCCAGTGCGTGCAGACGGGCACGCCGTCGGGAAGTTGGAACCACGCATAGGTCGAGACCAACGCCATCACAAGGACGACGGCTGCGCTGATGAACAGATAGGGTCGAAAGTGGAGGGGTTGGGTGTTGTCAGTCATGGTGCCATCCTTCGGGGTCAGCCCGGTGAGCTGCCGTCATTATACCGCGCTTGCGAGCTCCCGGCGCTCCGGCGCGGCGGCAGACGGCTGGCGTGTCGCCCCAGGCGAAGGGCGCACGCCGGCCACAGAAGCCAGCTCAGCGAGCGCCTGCCGGACTGGCGAGGGCGCCGCAGACGGTGACTTTGAGCTCGTAGCCGATGATGATGGCGATCGTGCTGACGATCTCAAACCAGAAAGCGTCCAGCGTTTCGCAGCACACGCTCAGGCGGGTGACGGCGGGGTCGCACTGCTGCACGCGCAGGACCGTGTCGAAGCCCACCTCCCAGAGCGCCCGCACCGTGGCGGCGACCTGTCCGGTGAAGTGGATCGCGCGGCTGCGATCGCGCAGCACTTCCCCGTCGGGCAAGCGGTAGCTCGCCTGGACACGGAACTCGTGCCGGTTCACGGAATCAGTGACGAAGTCGATCTCGACCGTAGCCACGGACCCCGCCCGTGGGTTGACCGGCTCGCGGCGGGCCTCGACCTTGCCAGAGAGGGACGCGGATGGCGTGGCGAGCAAGGGCCGAAAGAGCGCATGGAGCGCATCCACATCGGTGGGCGTCAGCGCGCCACACCGGGCGCGCTCCAGGATCGCGAGTAGCGCTTGCTTGTCCACGAAGGCCTCCTCAGCAGTTGGTGGGCTTGCTCACACCCCGATTATAGAACATTTGTTCTATTCTAGCAAGCGCCAGGAGGCCCAGTTTGGCGAGGAGAAAATGCAGCACCGATGAATCGGTACTGGCGAGCTGGTTGACGTGACCCCTAGGGCGAACCTTTGACCGTCAGCGGGAGGAAGACGTAGTACCGCGGCTCTGCGAACACGGTGAGTGTGAACGCCTGCGTGTCAGTTGCCCCGTAGGCGTCGACGACGCCCAGGACAACCGCATGCTCGCCGACGTCGACCTTGCCCGGGGTGCCGGCGAGCGTTGCCGTCCCATCTCCGTAGTCGGTCAGCGACAGCCAGGCCGGCAGCGCCGACGCTGTGATTGTCAAGGCGTCGCCGTGGGCTACGTCGGGGTCGGAAGCAGCCGTCAGGTAGGTGTACAGCACGCCCTCTGTCGCTGTCACGACGGGTGTGCTTTCGAAGAGCGGTGAGGAGTTGGCAATCGTGACCATGACGCTACCCCTCACCTCACCCGGCAAGACCGGAGCGCTGAAGACAGCGGTGTTGGTGATCTGTGTACCTACCGCGCCGGTCACCGAGACCGGGAATGTCACCGTGATCTGCCCATGGGTTGCGAGGGTGAGGCTATGGGCAAGCGTTGCGGGATCACTGCCTGCCACACCCGCGCCTGGTGGCTCGAGCGTGACGGGTCCCACGAAGTGCAGGCCCGCCGGGAGCGTGTCCGAGAGCAGGCCCCCGTCGAGACCAGGGCCGGTGTTGGTGACAGAGACGGTGACGGTGAGCACCTGGCCCACCGTGGGCGTGAGATCGTCAGCCGATTTGCTCACAGTCGCGGGCATGCGAGCTTCATAGGCCCCCATATCGATCAGAGGCGGCGTGCCGCTGCCCGTATCGGGAACCATCGGGATATCCGCGTAGCGTGGCCCGCCGTCGAGGTCAGTCGTGATGCCCGCAGGCACTTCCGAGTTGTCCCCGGCATCGATGCTGGGCGAGGCAAAGTCCAATCGGAAGTCAGCGTTGGTGGCATCCACGAACAACGGGTCGGTGTCGATGTTGCCCGTCCCAGGCCAACCGCCCTGCACATCGCTGTATGTGACGGTGGCGGCGCAGGAGTCGTCCTCATTCCCGATCTCATTCGGGGTATTCCCCCACAGAATGGCGTTTGCCAATACCGGAACGGATCTGTAGCTGTTGTAGATTGCGCCGCCGTTGGTCGCCACGTTGCCTTGGAAGGTGACGTTCACCAGCTTGGGGACGCAGATCCAATGGTTGCGGATCGCGCCGCCCAGCGGAGCTGAATTCCCAGAGAAGGTGACGTTGGTCAATGTGGGGCTGCTCTGGCTGACATTGAACATCGCCCCGCCTGAATCTGATGCTTCATTTCGCGAAAAGACGACATCCACCAGTCGTGGAGAGCTTAAGTCGGTATTGTGGATAGCGCCGCCTTGATATCCGCTGTTGCCCATGAAGGTAACCCTTGTCAGCGTTGCAGAGCTGTTGGAGCTGTACATAGCCCCGCCACTTTTCGCCGCGTTGCCGGAGAAGGTCACGTCGGTCAGCATGGGGAGGCTATGATAGGTGACTGCCATCCCGCCACCGGCTGAGTCGGCACGGTTGCCGGAAAAGAGGATGTTCGTCAGCGACACCGGGGTACCGTAGTTGAAAAACGCCCCGCCATCCACCCGGGCGTAGTTGCCAGAAAAGACCAGGTTAGCGAGCGTCAGGTCGTAGCCCTTGCCAATGCCGTCGACGTTGATAAGGCCGCCGCCGGAGTCCAGGCGCGACCCATAACCGCCAGCCTGTCCCGCCGTGATGATAAAGCCATCCACGACAGCTTCCTTGAGACTGCTGTTGACCACGTGGAAAGCGTTGACGCCCACAATATGCGTGGTCGTGGTGACGACGCCATTCGGATCCGTAATGTCATCGCCGCCGATATCGCCGGTCAGGATCGACAGGTGAGTCTGCCAGTCGCGGTCCTCACGGTTCGCCTCCGTCCCGGCAAAGCCGCCGTAGAGTGCCACGCCGTCAGCAAGAAGGAAGGTGTCCGTCTGGAGCGTGCCGGGCGTGTAGACGCCCGCCGCCACCCAGATCTCGTCGCCCGAGGTGGCGACAGCGAGGGCGTCCTGCAACGTGCAGGCGGTGTCCCACGAGAAGCAGTCGCCGCTGACGCCTGGCATGACGTAGAGCACGACAGGATCAGCGCGCACGCTGTGGGAAGTCAATGCCAGGCCCAGAAGCAGGCCCAGCAGCCCGGCCCACAGCAGAACCCTCACCACTGAAACCGAACGCCCTCTATCTGCCATCTCGACCCCCTCTCGGTAAGAGACCGGCCTGCCAGCCTGGTCAGCGGTGAAGGCGCCGGCTGACCTTCCGCGTATGGCAGCCATGATCTGGGAATCCACCACAGGGCATGCATCGCTGTCAATGAACAACCGGGGCTGATCATGGGTCACAGCCCCGGGGTTACCCACGAGTATAGGCCCGTGGGTGGCAAGTCAAGGTGCGCTGGCAGCGCCATAGCTCCCGGCGCACGGGGAGGCGGCTGACCACAGGCTCGGCTTGCCGCGTGGGCAGCTCGCAAAGAAACTCCTCAAGCATTGGCGTCAACGGCGTGATCTATCCAGCGAAGCCAACCCAACGATGCAGGTCCACATGCCCGGGCCCTCGGGGCGCACGCCGAAGTCCAGGCAAGTCACCGCGGACTCGGTTCCAGCTTGTGTTGGTGAAGTCGGGAAGGGGGTGACTTGCAAAAACGGAAGGATGCCTGCAATCTAGGGCTCTAGAGAAGCCACCTAGAAAGCAGGCATCGTGAACATTGTAGAGCGTGGGCGAGCATTTG
>JAXGUU010000321.1:0-4835 GCA_040774145.1 Anaerolineae bacterium | reverse complement strand
CTTCAGAAACTCGCTCAACCCAGCTCTATGTCCCTCTGTCGTTCGGTTCCCTCGGTCATCCTATCCCTTTTACTGCGGAATCTCAGGCAGGAGCAGCGGCGGCTTGACCGGAGCCCTGACCGGTCTAGAATCTTCGGACCGGTGGGACACGCCGTCCCGCAGCTAACGCGAAGGAGGCAGATCTATGAGCATCGTATCCATAGCGACCGTTCACGGCGAGCGCGTGGGCGACGCGGTGCGGCACGCAATCGACTTGGTCGACGGCCTCTCCGCACTGCAGCCGGGCGCCAGCATCCTCATCAAACCCAACCTGGTCAAACCCGCGGCCTCGGGCTCCGGCATCATCACCGACGCCCGTGTCACCGATGCCGTTGTAGCGCTGATTCTTGAACACGCCCCCGGACAGGTCATCATCGGAGAGGGATCATCGGTCGGCTACGACCTCCCCGGTCGGGTCGACTCGCTGACCGCGATGGAGGCCAGTGGGACAGCCGATGTGGCACGCAAGTACGGCCTGCCGATGGTCGATCTCAACCGCGACGAGATCGTCGAGGTGCAGGCCCAGGACGCCTACGTGATGGCGACCTTCGGCGTTGCAAGGACCGCGTGGGAGGCTGACTTCATCGTCGATCTCCCGGTCGCCAAGACCCACTCACGCACCGGGATTACGTGCGGCTTGAAGAACATGAAAGGCGTGCTGCCGGGCGAGGAGAAGAAGCGCACGCACCGCCTGGGGCTCGATCGGGGCATCGTCGACCTCAACCGCGTGATGCGTCCGCACCTGACGGTGGTCGATGGCCTGGTCGGACGCGCCGGCACGCACACGCGCGACGAGGACAAAGTGGCCCTGAATTGCATCGTCGCGGGCACCGACGTCGTCGCCGTGGATGCGGTCTGCGCCACGATCATGGGCTTCGACGTGGACGAGATCCTCCACATCCGCTTGGCGGATGAGGCCGGCCTGGGCGAGGCCGATCTCGACCGTATCCAGGTCTACGGCGAGCGCATCGCCGCCGTAGCACGCCCCTTCCAACCCTACAGCGAGGCCGCCAAAGAGCGCTTCGGTGACGCCAGGATTATCGAGGAGCACGCCTGCACCGGCTGCTACGGCGAGATGGAGAGCGCCTTCCTCTATCTCAACAGAGCCGGCTTCAGCGATCGCCTCAAGGAGCTGATCCTGGTCCTCGGCTCCCCCGACGAGCTCCCCGACCTCGACGGCATCCCCGTCATCGTGGGCAAGTGCCCAAGCGACCACAAGGCGCTCGGCGTCTGGGTCGGGGGCTGCCCACCGCACGGCATCAAGATCACCGAGGCCATCTGCGACGCGCTGGGGCTCGACAAGGCGGTCGTTCACGAAGTCATCGAAGAACTACATCGCGCGGAGGGGCAGGCCTAGCGTGGGCAACAAACTCTGCCCCAAGGTCATCCTGGAAGGCACCAGGATGACCTTCAAGACCGAGGTCGCCTTCAAGCTCAACGAGCATCCCCGCGTGGTGGGGCCGCGCAAGTATCGCTACCATTCGCCCCTCATCTCCGCCGAGTGGTGCGCTTTCACCAACTATCCGTGGGGCCGCGGCCTGATCAACTTTCTGCCCGAGGAAGAGGGCCTGGCGATGGAAACCTACGGCACGTGGATGCACCTCCTCGAGCTCCAGAAGTACTACTCGTGGATCATCGACCGCTGGCACATCTCGACGCAGGCTTACCAGCGGTCAGCACACGGCAGATCCTACGATTTCGGTTGGATGGAGGAGCGGCTCAAGCGCATCGGCTTCCACCTCATCTTCCTAACCCGCTCCGAGGACTCCTTCGCGGCGGCGCGTGAGCGGCGTCTCAAGGTCTCCGGCAATCCCTCGCAGTACGACGATCTCTCGGCCTTCGTACGCGACCAGGCCCTGATGACGGAGCTGGTGGCTGCCTCGAACCTCCCCACCCTCACCCTGGACATCTCCGACAACGACATCGACCGCGCGACGGAGGCCATCGCCGACTACCTCGAGGCCACCGGCGCCCTCTGGGCCGACTACTGAGCTCTGCCCCTGTCCCACCCGCAGTGAGCTTTGGCCCCGTCCGCGGGCGTCCAGCGCGACGGCGGCGGGTGAGGGGACGCCGTTGGAGCGCCGAGCCCCGCTACCGCTCAGGATCGTACGTGGGTAGCGCCTTGATGGCGGCGCGGTTCGCAGCCAGGTAGATGGTCTTGTTCTCAACTCGGCTGATCAACGTCACCGGCACGATGTAGGTGTCCCCCAGCAGCCCGTGGCGCACCACGATATGCGTGATATCGCTGCGCAGGCAGTCCACCAGGACGTGATCGACTTCCCCGGCGTTACCTTCGGCATCGCGCACCTGGGTACCGTGGCCGATCGCCCGCTGATCGTGGGCTAGTCCCTCCTGGAGCACGTGGCTGCGCGCAGGCATCACCGACTTACCGCTGAGGCTCGGGTAGGGGGCCATCGCGTACCTGACGTCTTCGGAGCGGTAACGATCGACACGTGAACCTGCCGGAGGCACCTGATAGGCCACCTCCCTGTACACCCGGTAACCGCTCAGCGCGTCGGCTGAGACCGCTAGCGTCACCTCGCCGCGCACCGCAATCTTGACGGTCGAGACCGGCACCACGCGCGAGTCACGCTGAAACAAGCCATGCGCCACGACGAGGTCGGTCACCTGTTCGGTCACGGGATCGATCACCACGCGCACCAACTTGCCGCATCGCTGATCCTCACACGTGACCACGGCGCCGATGTCAAAGGTCAGGGGCAGTTCGCAGCCCTGACCCAACGCCGGTGCCCCACCCTTGCCGTCCGAATTCCCCGCTGTCATGTGACCCACCCTCTCTTTTATACCATAGTTGTCATCATAATCCTATTTTCGATCGGCGTCAATAAGCCATTCAGCCCAGAGGCCTTTCCGACTGGGGCGCGATGGTGCGGCCACGTGGTCCACGGTCGGCACCTGCAGGCTTGCAGCCCCGTCCCGGGGCGTCGGACACGGCGAGACCTCGCGGGCAGTCATGACGCGCCGGATGCGTGCGTCGCTCGATGCTGGGTGAGCGCGCTGAAATAGGGTACACTAAGGCCATGGTCCCACCCGTGCACCTGAGCGTACACTCGACCAACACCCTGTTAGGCGCGACGGCGACGCCTGAGGCGTTGGCGCAGCGCGCAGCCGACGAGGGTATGACGCACCTGGCCCTGACCGACACGAACGCGCTCTACGGCGCGCCCGTCTTCGACCGCGCCTGCCGCGCCGTCGGGGTCCAGCCCATCCTGGGCCTCGACGTGACGGTGGCCTGGCCCGAGGATCTTGTGCCCAACGGTGGCGAAGCGCTGCCCGCGTGGCTGGCGCCGCCCGGGCACCTCACGCTGCTCGCCCGCGACGCCGGCGGCTATAGCGCGCTCTGTCGCCTTGCCAGCCTCCTTCAGGGTCACGCCGATCGCGAGGGTCAGATCCGGCGCGGGCTGACGCTGGCGGAGCTGCGGACGAACGCCGCGGGGCTCGTCTGCCTGACGGGCGGGCGGCATGGCTTCGCCTACCGCTGCCTGGCGCACGACGAAGAGGCCCTGGCGCATCGTTACCTCGGCAGGCTGTGCGGCATCTACGGCCCGCCGGCGACCTTCGTCGCGCTGGAGCTGCAACCCCACGCGCGGGACGCTGCGGCCAACCGTGAGATCACGGCACAGCTCGCCGGCAAGGCGGACTTCCTCGGCCTGCAGACCGTCGCCGCCCAGCGGATCGTGACCCTGACGCCCGACACCGAGCGCCTGCGCCTCCTGGCAGCGATCGACCGCAACTGCCCGCTGGACGCCGTCCCGCCGCATGCCCTCCCCAATGGCGGCGATCCGGGCGTGACCGTCCACTGGCTTGATGCTGAGGCGATGCAAGCGCGTTTCGCCGACTACCCCGACGCCCTGGCCCGAACCCAGGAGATCGCCCGGATGTGTACGCCGGCAACCGGATCGGTCCTGCCCAGCGGCGAGCTGCGCTGGCCCACACTGACGCTACCCGAAGGCGAGACACCTGCGACGGCCCTGCGACGCCAGGCGACCGAGGGCTGCGCGCGCCGGTACGGCACGCCCCTGCCCGACGGGGTGGCAGCGCGCCTTGCCCGCGAGCTCGCCGCCATCACCACCCACGGCTACGACCCGCTCTTCCTGGTGGTCGCCGACATCGTCGGCTACGCGCGCCAGGCCGAGATCCCGGTCAGCACGCGCGGCAGCGTTGCCAACTCGCTCGTCGCCTACGCCCTGCGCATCACGACGGTCGACCCCATCGCCCACGGATTGCTCTTCGAGCGCTTCCTCAACCCCGGACGTGCCGACCCGCCCGATATCGACCTCGACTTCTGCAGTCGGCGCCGCGACGAGGTGCAGGACTACGTGCGGCGCACCTACGGCGAGGATCGCGTCGCCCTGGTCGGGGCGATGAGCACGCTCCAGCTCCGGTCGGCGGTCCGCGAGACGGCGAAGGCTTATGGCTTGAGCGACGCCGAGCTCCAGCAGGTACTGACGGCGCTGCCGCGCCGCGTCTACGGTCCGCGCCGGGGCGAGGCGCGCACCCCGGACGAGGTCATCGCGTCGCTGCCAGAGGGCCGGCTGCGGCAGGTAGCGCGCGCGGCGTACAGTATCGAGGGCTTCCCGCACCACCTGAGCATCCACGCCTGCGGCATGGTCATCACCCCGGGCCCCCTGACCGACCTGGTGCCGGTGCAGATGGCGCCGAAGGGCTACCTGACCACGCAGTACGACCACGGCGACTGCGAGGCGATCGGCCTGCCCAAGCTCGACCTGCTGGGCATCCGCGCGCTCACCGTGCTCGCCGATGCCGCCGAGGAG
>JAXGUU010000320.1:0-4855 GCA_040774145.1 Anaerolineae bacterium | reverse complement strand
CTTCGGCACGGCGGGAGGCTGGCAGAGCACCAAAGTGGGCGCGGGTCCGATCCCGATTGAGACGTCGGAGGGGTGGCTGCTGATCTACCATGGCGTGCTGACCTCGTGCAACGGCTTCGTCTACAGCGCCGGGGCGGCGCTGTTGGATCTGGATGAGCCGTGGAAGGTGATCGCCCGATCGCGGCGCTACATCATGGCGCCTAGGACGCTCTACGAGAATGTGGGCGATGTCCCGAACGTGGTCTTCCCCTGTGCAGCGCTCTGTGACGCCGAGACGGGGCGGCTGGCGCTCTACTACGGCGGGGCCGACACGGTGGTGGCGGTGGCCTTCGGCTACGTCGACGAGCTGGTCGACTACGTCAAGGCCGATTCGCTGGTCTAGTCGATGTTTGAGCTCAAGCCGGATTTCCCGCAGGTCCTGGAGCGCTATGAGGCGTGGTGGGCGTGCGAGATCGTCGACCGTCCCCTGGTCTCGATGGGCTTTGCCAAGCCCCGGGACGAGTGGGTGGAGGTACCTGCCAAGGATCATACGACGTGGCGCGAGCGGTGGATGGACACAGCGTATGTGGTGGAACGCGCGGCTGCCGCGCTGCACAATCGGGTCGCCTATGCCGATGCCCTGCCCATCGCCTGGCCCAATCTCGGCCCCGAGGTCTTCTCTGCCTTCTACGGCTGTCCGCTGGCGTTTGGTGAGACCACGTCGTGGAGCGAGCCGATCCTCAGCGAGTGGGATGTCGAGGCGGTCGCACAACTCCGGCTGGACACGGAGAACGTCTACTACCGCAAGATCCTGGAGCTGACGGATGCCCTGATCGAGGTGGGCAGGGACACCTTCATCGTCGGCACCACCGACCTCCACCCTGGGGGCGACGCCATCGCCGCCTTCCGCGATCCGCAGGCGCTCTGCTTGGATATGGTCGAGCGCCCAGATGAGGTAAAGGCGCTCTGCGAGCGCGTGACCGACGACTTCATCGCGCTCTACGACGTCTATGACGAGAAGCTCAAGGCGGCGGGGATGCCCAGTACGACGTGGCTGCCGGCGACCTGCAGGGGACGGTATCACGTGCCCTCGAATGACTTCTCGTGCATGATCTCCAACCGTATGTTCGAGGAGGTCTTCCTCCCGGGGATCGTGCGCGAGTGCCGGCATATGGATCGCAACATCTACCATCTGGACGGCCCGCAGGCGCTGCGTTTTCTGGACACGCTGCTGGCGATCCCGGAGATCCACGCGATCCAGTGGGTGCCCGGTGCGGGTGAGGACCATTGGGCGCGTTGGATTGAGGTCTATCAACGCATTCAAGCGGCGCGTAAGGCCTTCTGCCTGACGGTGGACGTGCACGAATTGGATGACGTGATGGGTGTGCTGCGCCCTGAGGGGGCGTGGCTGACGGTAAACGGGATCATGGACGTGGAGTCGGCGGACGAGGCCCTGCGCCGGATTGAGACCTGGGGCAGGTGAGGGTAGTGGCGCCGCGACCGACGCCCCGAGACGGGGCTGCAAGCTTGCCGGCGTGGGCGGCTGCACGTGGCGTCGCGACCGACGCCCCGAGACGGGGTTGCAAGCTGAGCATTTTGGTCAACTAAGGAGATGACATGAAGATCACGGATATCAAGCCGTACCCGGTATGGATCGGCCATCGCAACCAATGTCTGGTCAAGGTCGAGACCGATGAGGGGATCTATGGATGGGGTGAGTCCGGTGTCTCCGGACGCGAGCTGGCGGTCGCCGGTGCGGTCAACCATTACCGCGAGTTCCTCATCGGGCGTGATCCGATGCAGCGCGACGCGCTCTGGCAGGCGATGTACCGCAGCCAGTACTTTGAGGGTGGGAGGATCTTGACGGGAGCGATCTCGGCGATCGACATCGCGCTCTACGACATCGTGGGGAAGGCGCTGGGGGTGCCGGTCTACGATCTCCTAGGGGGAAAGCACCGCGACTACGTGCCCTGCTTCGCGACGACGGGAGCGCGCTCGTATGAGCAGCTGCTCGACAACGTCAACCTGCTGCTGGAGCATGGCTGGGACGTGATTCGCATCGGCGCCGCCGAGGGGCCGATCAAGGAGCGAGGAACCGACTACAACGACCGGCGGCTCTATGAGCCGCGTGAATCGATCGGGGTGACCGCGGAGTGGTTGCCGCGCATCCGGGAGGCGGTGGGACCGGCACCCGTGATCGGGGTGGAGTATCACCACCGGCTCAGCGTGGCAGAGGCGGCGTCGTTCTGTCAGCGGATGCCTTCAGGGACACTGGATTTCCTGGAGGAACCGATTCGCGACGAGACCCCCGAGGCCTACGCTGTGCTGCGGCAGATGACCGACGTGCCCTTTGCGGTAGGTGAGGAGTTCGCCAGCAAGTGGCAGTTCCTACCCTACATCGAGCGTGGGCTCACCAACTTCGTCCGGGTCGACGTCTGCAATGTGGGCGGTTTGACTGAGGCGAAGAAGGTCGCGGGCTGGTCGGAGGCCCACTACATCGACCTGATGCCGCACAATCCGCTGGGGCCGGTCTGCGCTGCGGCGACGATCCAGCTGGCTGCCGCCGTGCCCAACTTCGCCTGGATGGAGGTGCGCGTCTCGCCCACCGAGCAGCAGGCGTATCCGTCCGCTGAGATCTTCCCGCTCCAGCCGAAACTGGAGGGCAGCCGCTTCCCGGTCCTTGATGCGCCCGGATTGGGTGTGGATGTCAACGAAGAGTATGTCAGGGCACAATCGTTCAAGTTCTGGGAGGCGCCGCACCTGCACCGCCGCGATGGCTCCTACACCAACTGGTAGGTGATGCGTCGATCCGGTAGGTAGGCACAAGGAGGGGGAAGCATGAAAGAGCTCAAGGTCGTGATCCTGGCAGCAGGGCAAGAGGCCATCGCCGACGATGGTGTCCCCATCCTGCTGCAGCCGCTCGGTGATCTGCGGGTCGTAGACCATGTGGTCCGCAACGCCCTGCAGATCGCCGCACCCGAGGATCTGTACATCGTGGTGCCGTGCTGCGACAGCGCGGTGGAACAGCATCTTGCGGAGACGTCCTTCGCCGATCCCAGGATCACCTTCGTCGTGCAAGAGGAACCGCAGGGCACCGGTCACGCGGTGCTGCAGCTCAAGCCGCTGCTGGCGGATTACGAGGGCGACCTGCTGATCCTCTACGGTGACACCCCGCTCTTCCGCCCCTCTTCGATCCGTGGCCTGCTCAACCGGCACCGGCTCAAGCAGTCAAGCCTCACCCTATTGACGGCGATGGTCCAGGCACCGCTGCCCTACGGGCGCATCATCCGGGATGCGGGCGGCAGGATCATCGACATCATCGAGGAGGAGGAGGCCTCGCCCGAGGTGCGCGAGATCCGCGAGCTAAACGTCGGGGCCTATCTGGTCCGGGCACCGGCCATCTTCGCTACGCTGGAAGGGCTAAGGCCCTCAGCGGTGGACGGGGACATCCGTCTCACGGACAGCGCCCATCGGATGATCCGCAGCGGGATGCGCGTTGAGAGCTATCAGATCTACGACCAAGACGAGGTGTTGGGCATCAACACGCGCGAGGATCTGGCCCAGGCTTCGTTCATCCTGGAGAAGCGCATCTTCCGCCCGAGGCGTCACGAGGAACTCAACGAGATCGCCTTCGGAACGGGCGGCTGGCGTGCGGTGATCGGTGAGGGATTCACGGTCCACAACGTCCGGCGGCTGTGTCAGGCGCTTGCCAATGCCGTGACCCGGCGCGGTGAGGAGAGCAAGGGCGTGTTGATCGGCTACGACCGGCGCTTCCTCTCGGATCGTGCTGCGCGTGCAGCCGCCGAGGTCTTCGCCGGGAACAACATCCGCGCCTTCCTGCTAGAGGAGGACGCGCCGACCCCGTTGGTCACCTACGCGACCGCCGAGGTAGGGGCCTCCTATGGCCTGATCTTCACCGCCAGCCACAACCCGCCCGAGTGGAACGGGTTGAAGGTCTTCCGCAGCGACGGCTCGCTGTTGCCTGATGAGGACGTTCGGAAGATCGAGGCCGAGACCAATGCCCTGGAGATGGACGACGTGGTGAAGCTCGATCTCGACCTGGCGCTCGAGGCGGGGATCGCCGAGATGCGCGACTTCACGAACGAGTACGTGGACGCCGTGGAGGCGTTGATCGACCTCGACGCGATCCGCAAGGCAGGATTGCGCGTGATCGTGGATCCGATGTTCGGCGTGAGCCAGCTGACGTTGGGCACGATTCTCACCGAGGCGCGCTGCCGCGTCGCCTTTATCAACGAGCGGCACAACCCGCTCTTCGGCGGGCGATCACCTGCGCCCGACCTCGACGCGCTACGTCTGTTGATGACCTACGTCCGCGACCAGCACTATGATCTGGGGCTGGCGACGGATGGTGACGCCGATCGCATCGCCATCGTCGATGAGACCGGCGAGTACGTCACGATCAACGACATCCTGCTCCTGATCTACTGGTACCTCCACCAGGTCCGTGGGCGGCGCGGCGGTGTGGTGCGCAACCTGGCGACCACGCACCTGCTCGATCGCCTGGCCTCGCACTTCGGTGAACAGGCCTATGAGGTGCCGGTCGGTTTTAAGCACGTGGCCGCGGCGATGGTCGAGCACGATGCTCTCCTCGGCGGCGAGTCGAGCGGCGGGCTCACGATCCGCGGTCACATCCTCGGCAAGGACGGTATCTTCGCCTCGGCTCTGATCGTCGAGATGCTTGCCGTGACGGGCCAACGGATCTCGGAGTTGCTCTTGCGCGTCTATGAGATCACGGGACACCTGGTCTCCGTCGAGGAGAACCTTCCGGCGACGCCGGAGATGCGTGTGGTTCTGCCTCGACGGCTTGAGACGCTGATCGAGCAACAAGGCACTCAGCCGATCCGGCTGGGTCCCT
>JAXGUU010000319.1:0-4865 GCA_040774145.1 Anaerolineae bacterium | reverse complement strand
CCGCCGAGATCCCCGGCGTCGAAGCCCTTGTAGAACGGGCTGTCGCCAACGGGATTGCCGTGTCGATTGGTCACTCACTCTTCGACGTCGCGATGTTGGATCGTGTGGGCCGGGCGGGGGCTACGGCGCTAACGCACCTCGGGAATGGACTTCCCAACCTGCTACCACGCCATCCGAACCCCATCTGGGCCGGGTTGGGGCACGATGGCTACACGGCGATGGTGATTGCGGATGGGCATCATCTGCCTCTCGAGGTGCTGAGAACGATGGTTCGGGCCAAAGGACCGGAACGGTTGATTGTGGTCAGCGATGCATCGCCGGTTGCCGGGCTGCCGCCGGGCGCTTACGACGTGCTGGGTAATCACGCGATCCTGGAGCCATCCGGGCGGCTGTATAACCCCGAGAAGCAATGCCTGGTGGGGTCGGCCTCGACCATGCTGGACTGTATGAACGTGATGGCCCGTCTTGGCACGCTGTCGTATGCTGATCTGCTCCGCGTGGGGCTGGTCAATCCCTTGCGGCTGATCGGGATGAGTGTCTCTGACATCCGCTCCGATCTGAACGTCGTGTATACAGGCGATGGATTTCGCTGCTGAGATAGCCGCGAGACCGCCCCTAGGCAGCGGCTCTTCGGGTGGTCTCGGGTTCCTGCGGAGCCGTCGTGCGTGCCCAGATCTCCCTGAACGTCGGTGAGGTCGTCAGGAGGCTGCGCATGTCCCCCACTGCCTTGAGCTGCCCCGCTTCCATGACCAGGATCCGATCCGCTCTTTCCAGAAGGTAGGGTCGGTTTGAGACCACCAGGCAAGTTGCGTCGGGTGGGGCACTGACGCGCTCCCAGAGCCGGGTCTCTGTCTGCACGTCCAGCGCGCTGGAGATGTCATCGAGGACGAGCAGGTCAGGCGTGCGCACAAGGGCGCGGGCGGCTGCCGCCCGCTGTACCTGCTCGCCGGACAACCTCATACCCCTCGGGCCGACCAACGTCTCGAGGCCGTTCGGCAGCCGCGCTAGGTCAGCCTCCAAGACCGACCGCCGGACGGCATGGGCCAGACCGTCACCGACGCGTCTCTACGTTGCGCGGGCATCCTGTAGAGGCGCAGCGCCGCTGCGTCTCCGGCGCGGGGACTGCCTCGAAGGGGGACCTATCGGCTGCGGCGGTGAGCCCGTCCGGGAGACGCGTCACCGACGCGTCTCTACCCGGCCCGCAGACACATTGCCGTCCGACGTTATCGGCCCAGAGGGCTCACGTTCCGGCTTGGACTGCTGTGGCCTGAGCATTCGCTCAAGGCCCCGAAAGAAGGCCGGGACCCGCACGCGCCAGTAGCGCTCTCCGCCTCCCACCGTCGCGAGCAGGACCCAGCCCACCAGCGCCCAGCCCAGGTTGGGGACGTGCCGAAACGCCTCGAGAATCGTCCATCCGTAGATCACGGCTCCAAAGAGGCCTGGCAGCGGGGTGCTGTAGCCTTGCTGGTGCCAGAAGATACCGAACCAGATCAGTAAGTAGGGAATCGCCAGCAAGGGATGCACAAACCCCGCGGTGGTCAGTAGGATCCATACCGCGGTCATCAACCCGAGATCGACCAGCGCGTCGTGCCGACCGATCCAGGTCGTGTCGGCCTGGCCGCTGCGGCGGGCGAGCGCGCCGTCAAGGCGGTCGGTGAACCAGGCGACGAGCAACAGCTTGAGCGCTGGCTCAAAGGCCTCCCGTCCATACACGATCGCCAGGATCAGGATGACGAGCGCCAACCCGAGCCGCAGCCAGGTCATTCCGTCCGCCAAACGCTTTAACAGATGCATCGGTGATCCTCCAAAACTCCGGTGGTAACGTACAGTCTTTTGCCTCATAGCCGCATAGGCCGACCCACTTCCCAAGCGGTCACGACGGATCAGTCATCCCCGGTCGAGACGCCGTCCACCGGCTTCAGGCGACCATCTTGATAATGGGCCTTCCAGATGGGATCCATCTCACCCGCCAAGGCGTGGTCGAACGCCACCATGCCTTCATAGTAACCGGGGTCCTTCAGGGCCGTAGCGGCGTTCTCATCCAGCGGCGTCGGTCTGTGGGCATTCAGGATGGCGCGGAAGTCAGCGTGGTGATCGCGGATCGGGCAAGGGCGGAGCCAGCTGCGGCAGCCGTCACGCATGCCCTCCTCCTTGAAGCCGTAGTCCTCCTGCCACCGGCGCAGATCGGCAAAGAAGGGATCCGTCCACGCGTCGTTGATCGTCTTGCCCTCGGCAAAGAGCGTTTTCACATTCAGCGGCGCGTAGGGCATGAAGACGCACGGGCTCAGATTGCCGTTCCAATCGACGTAGACATAGCCGCCTGGGCGTCCCGCCGCGAGACATCCATGCACGATGGTGCCGCCGTTCCAGAAATCGGCAAGGAAGAGACCCCGGTCTCGGATGTGATGCCAAGCCTGCGCCCAGAGCTTGTGGCGCTGTGCCGGCGTGGGCATCAGGTCCAGCGTGATATCCCGACCGATGGGCATGTAGTGGAAGACCCAGCCGAAGAGGGCGCCCTGCTCGACGAAGAGATAATCGATGACCTCGTCGGAGAGCAGCATATCGGCGTTGTGGCGCGTCGCCGTCATGGAGACGCCGAAGACCACCTTGTGCTCGCGCAGAGCGTCCATCGCCGCCAGGATTCTATCGAAGACGCCCGCGCCCCGCCGGGCGTCCGTCTGCTCGCCGAGTCCTTCAACGCTGATCGCAGGCATAGCATTGCCCAGCTCGGCCATCCTCGCAGCGACCCCGTCGGTGATGAGCGTGCCGTTGGTGTAGAACATGAAGAACATCTCGGGATGGGCCGCCGCCATATCAAGGAGTCCCTTGCCTTCATCGCGGTAGACCAGCGGTTCTCCCCCACTGACCACGACAAATCGGCTGCCCCACAGGTCACGTATCTGTGTTACGAGATGCTCGAAGACGGACCAGGGCAGGTTGATCTGAGTTCGATCGGAGGCGGCGTAACAGCCAGCGCACCGCAGGTTGCATCCTTTGCCGGGGCTGATCACCATGAAAGAGGGCGGTGTGGAACCGTAGCGATCGCGGAACGCTGCGCGAATGCGTTGATCCCCCCGATGGATCAACATATCCTTCACCAAGACATTCATCAAGCGGTCGATCGTGGCGGAACTCAGCCTATCCTCTGCGAAGGCCCGTTCCACGGTATCCACGATAGCCAGCCCTAAATCGCGGCGATCGCGGATCACCCCAGGCGTGCGCCGGCCCTCCAAGAGTTCACGTTCGGCGTCTTCCTTGAGCTTGTGGCGGAAGTGCTTCGCGGCTGCGCAACGTATGGGTCCAAAGCGACCGAGGTTGGGAGCGGCGTCGATGACGAAGTCCAGGAAAGGCTTGTCGGTGGCAGAGACTGTATCTGGGATCTCCCGAGTCGCCCCTGACAGGGCAACAGCCGGAGCTGCGCCGTTTCTCTCGCTCAGCTCGTGTATCTCGTTCACATTCATTTGCTTTCCTCCTAGCAAACTGGTCATCAAGAGCGACGGGATGCGCTATCCATCAGCCATCGTCGGTGATGAAGTGGGCGAACCAGGACGCAAGGGTATCGTCCTGGACCATCGGTAATGAGCCGGGCTTTGCCTTGAGAATGCGCTCCGTCGCGACCTGGGCCGCTGTGAGCCTGCGGCGGACCAGGGCCTCCGGATTCTCGTATCTTTCGGGAGCCAGGAGTATGTCGATCATCGAGCCCGCGACAGTCCTCAAGATGGCGTAGACGATCTCTGCCGTCTCGCGCACGTAGGCCGTCCGAAACTCCCCTTCATCAATGCCCTGTTCAATGATCGTGACCATAATCGGCAACGCATTCCTCGCCCTTTCCGCATCGAGCTTCTGGGCCAGAAGCGCGTTCTCACCCGCGTAGACCAGACGCATGAGCGTCAGAAGCTCGTCCTTCCGCTCAATCTGCCAACTGACGATCACCTCAGCCGCGCGCGTCCATTTCTCGCACGCGCTCAAAGTTGGTTCGTCCACAATGGCTTTCATGAGAGCCAGGCCTTCAGCGGAGAGCTCAGCCACCACCGCCTCCAAGACAGCCTGTTTGGACTCGAAATAGTGGTAGAAGGTCCCCTTTGCCACCCCAACGGTGTCGATGATCTCCCGCACCGTCGTCTGGTTGTATCCGTGGCTAAGGAAGAGCTTCCGAGCTACGCCCAGAAACTCCCCATAGCGCTCGTCATGCCCTTTGACAACCCTGCTCATTGCGCACCTCTCTACCGACCGACGGTCAGTCAGTAACTATATTATAGCAAACCCGCAGCACCCTGTCAAGGGATTCGGACTCGGTTTGGGATAGCGCAGCGATTCGGCAGGAGAGACAGGTAGATATGAGGGATGACGCGTTGAGGTGCGGCATAGGTTGTGGCCGGGGTGACGGATGGGTGGGTTGGACGAGTTTGTTGGGGATGATTGGGGCGACAGAAGCGCAACGATTGGGGGCTAGTAGCGCCGCAATTGGCGGATCTGTCAGATCAAGCCTGATTGGCAGGACAGACGGAGGATGTCAACGATGGCGATGAGCTTAGAACACAGGCGCGAAGCGTCGCACGACGGGGGGATCGGCAGGGGCAAACGCCCGTGCACGCTAGTGCGTGCACCTAGGTACCTTACGACCAGGTCCGCGTAGCGGCTCGGTCTCGGTCTCATCGGACTAGAGCCTGTTATGCACTTTGGCTAAAGTGAACGATATCATGAGGGTATGGACAGAAAACCGTACCCGAGTGATGTCAGTGATGATGAGTGGGCGTTTGTGGCGCCCTATCTGACCTTGATGACCGAAGATGCTCCGCAGCGGAAATACTCGCTGCGTGAAGTGTTCAACGGCTTGCGCTACATAGTGCATACGGGTATGCAGT